>NZ_JADBVE010000360.1:0-8423 GCF_020245285.1 Microcystis sp. M31BS1 | reverse complement strand
GGACTTGCGCTTTGATAATGTACCTTTTGGGCGAACGCAGTTCGCCCCTACATTGTGGACAAAATCCGTTACTGTAGGGGCGCAAAGCTTGCGCCCTCCGATCGATTGGGATATTATTCCCACGCAAGTCCCTTATCAAGGTAGCAGGGGGGATCAGAGGCAAAATCTATCTTCAATTTAATTATAACTACTTACTTAACTGACTAAGATGCAGCAATGTTCCTGACTCCATTGCTATCTGTTAACCTATAGATGAAATATTTTAAATCAGCTTATGAAAGTGGTGCGGCTGGCTTGGGTGTTAACTTTGGCATTGATGATCATGCCGCCGACAACAGTGGCACAAACACTAGAGCAGTTATGGCAACAGGGTGAAACCGCTCAAGCGCAAAAAAAATACCCGGAAGCCGAAAGAATCTGGCGACAAATTATTCAGCTTGATCCTAACAGTGCTGTGGCTTTTAGCAATCTCTGCGCTGCGCTATTCCGTCAAAATAAGTTAGACGAAGCACTGATTTTCTGTCAAAAAGCTCTCGCTCTCGATCCAAAACTTCCAGAAACCTACAAAAATATAGGTAATGTCCTATATTTCCAGAAAAAACTGACGGAAGCGGAGGAAATGTACCGTAGGGCGCTCGCTCTTGATGATAAGTATGTCGATGCCTACAACAATCTCGGTAACGTGCTGAGGGACCAGAAAAAACTGACGGAAGCGGAGGAAATGTACCGTAGGGCGATCGAGCTTGATGATAAGTTTGTCTATGCCTACTACAATCTCGGTAACGTGCTGTATGACCAGAAAAAACTGACGGAAGCCGAGGAAATGTACCGTAGGGCGCTCGCTCTTGATGATCAGTCTGTCCCTGTCTACAAAAATCTCGGTAACGTGCTGTATGACCAGAAAAAACTGACGGAAGCGGAGGAAATGTACCGTAGGGCGATCGCTCTTGATGATAAGTATGTCGATGCCTACTACAATCTCGGTAACGTGCTGGCAGTCCAGAAAAAACTGAAGGAAGCGGAGGAAATGTACCGTAGGGCGCTCGCTCTTGATGATAAGGCTGTCGATGCCTACAACAATCTCGGTAACGTGCTGAGGGCCCAGAAAAAACTGAAGGAAGCGGAGGAAATGTACCGTAGGGCGATCGCTCTTGATGATAAGTTTGTCTATGCCTACAACGGTCTCGGTAACGTGCTGGCAGTCCAGAAAAAACTGAAGGAAGCGGAGGAAATGTACCGTAGGGCGATCGCTCTTGATGATAAGTATGTCGATGCCTACAACAATCTCGGTAACGTGCTGAGGGACCAGAAAAAACTGAAGGAAGCGGAGGAAATGTACCGTAGGGCGCTCGCTCTTGATGATAAGCTTGCCCCTGCCTACATCGGTCTGGGTAACGTGCTGTATGACCAGAAAAAACTGACGGAAGCCGAGGAAATGTACCGTCGGGCCTTAGATTTACCGGATGATACTACTGGGATTCCTACTACCGCTCACATCTCTGCCCATAATAATTTGGGTCGGCTCCTACAGGAACAGGGCAAGCTAGAGGCAGCGATCGCTGAGTTCGAGAAGGCGACAAAAATCGATCCGAAGTTTGAATTTGCCAGCAATAACCTGCAAGAGGCCCGGCGCTTGTTATCGTTGCAGCAACAACCGGAGCAGATCATCGCTTTGAATAATACCGAATATTTACGCCAAGAGGATCCCCTCACCCGGATCAAGCGATCAATAGTTAAAATCAGTGTTGTCTTTACCGGTAACGCCAAGGGGACTGCCTACGGTACGGGTTATGTGGTCAAACGCCGGGGAACAACGGTGTGGATTATCACTAATCGTCATGTGGTGGTCGATCGCGACACGGAACAGAGGGGCGATAATCTGGAAGTGGAACCCTATTACGGCGAAAATCTACCCAACCTCCCGCGCGATCGTGCAAAGGCTAAAATAAGTCAGATCACCGAACCCCAAGAAAACTTGGATTTAGCTTTGCTGGAAGTCACGGGTTTACCAGACGATATCAGTCCTTTAACCTTTCATCAAGGCGAAATTAACCCAAAAACACGGATTTCTATCATCGGACATCCTGAATCAAAAGATTGGTCGAAGTACGAGGCGATTACCATCGGCATTCAGTCTAGTAGCGGCAATTTATTAATCGATGTGAGTCTGGCCGTGGGGGGGTCTGGTAGTCCAGTATTTGATCAGGAAATGCGGGTGATCGGATTGATGTTTAAAACGATTAACGAGTCCCAAATCGATTCTTCCGGTATCGGTTTCGCTTACCCAATCGATCGAGTTCTCCAAAAATTAGCTCAATGGCAGGTGGTTGTACCATGAAAAAATCATTTATTGTCCTCAACTTAACAATTCTTAGTCTTATTTTGGTCTCGCTCTTCCCTCCTATTCAAGCTCAAAACTGTGGTACGGGAAATACTAGATCTAGCAACTATATCCAGAGAGATAATGACAAGCGCTGTGAGGGAATAGCTCCGATCGATATTGCGGGCAGTTTTAGTCTTATTTCCCTTTCTATCGGCCGGATTCGGGAGATGACTGACTCCCTAAAGTTGGAAGTACCTAGTCGTAATAACCGAGCGCCGAAAGTGATAGTGCGTTCTGTGCCAAAAAATTATCAACTCGATCCCCTCACCTTGCGTCCCCAAGGTTCTCGCTATCAATTTAAATGGTCTAACTATGTTATTGATCGCGAAGATATCGCCCTTGAAAGTCTGCGGGCCACTGCCTCTATCAGTGACGGTAAATTGATCTATTTGCCAGTTATTTTTAATCAGGCAACAACCTACGATATCGTCCTTTTTGCTAATGTGCGTAGCCAGATCAAAGAATTACAAATTCTCCAGAACAACAAGGTTATCTATGAGACTTCTCGCCCTAACTGGCAACCAAAAGGGGAAATTTTCTTTACTTGGGATGGGCGTACTTCTGATGGTAAACTGGCTAAGGCGGGATTGTACGAATTGCGAGTCAAAGCTTTATTAGAACAAGATGATGCTCCTCCCAGAAATGCCCCGATTAATATAACTTTTGAACATAATCCCCAGTGGCTAAAATGAAGTCCAAGCATAATTTTAAAAGTTTCTGGCAATTTATCAGGAAAAATCTCAAGTTTTGCACAGTTTTTATAGTTACTCTAGCACTGGTTTTCCTGTCGATTTTTTGGGGAATTATCCCAGTTAAACAAAACTTTGAAGGCAATTTATTGGTAAAAAGCTTTAGTTTTACCTGTCAAGAAAACGAAAGTTTATTGCTCAAAGATGTCTATAATCTTTCCCAAATAGATCTATCGGGACTGAAAAAATTTACCCTCGCTGGCACCTTTAGCAGTCTTGCAGATCCCGAACTGAATAAACGAGAGCGACTAGAAATTGAATCAATCCGGGAAAATAGCACTTTAACAATTACCCCGACGGCGGATTTTATCCTGCAAGAACTCCGTTTACAAAAGGAAACTAGAGTTAAAAATCTCAAATACGCGCCTTTTGATAATCCTTTGGCTTTTAGTTTGCAGCCAAATTCTCAACCAGTAAATTTATCATTTAACCCTAGCGGCAACCCGATTAAAATAACTCTTTCTGGTTATAAAATTGCTAATTTACCCCAAAAAAAAGAGGATATTCCCCTCGAATTTAATCTCAGTACCACCGAATTTAAATTAGAAATACAACAAGCGATCGATGTTAATTTACAACTTTCTCAAGATAAAGAACAGCCTATTTTTTGGCGCAATATTAAAGTTAATAATGTTAGATTTGAGCGACCGATTATCACCGGTAATAATGTGAGAGATGACTTAGTGGAATCGACAATTATTTCTGGTAATATCCGGATGGCTCAACAGGATCTTAAGCTAGAAGAAAATCAATTCCTGATCGTCGAGAAACCGGGGGTAGAGATATTAAATCAGATAAAAATTATCCGAGAGGATAGTAACCAAAACCTCAAACTAAAAACCACGGGGGAAAACTTGCAGATTACCGAGGCATCACAAGGTTTAGAAGTGAGCGTTTCCGGCAATACCAACAGCATCCAAGTGGGGTTAAATCCGCGACTACCGATCGCCCAAATTCAAGGCAGTTTTTTATCCCGTTATCTTGGCAGCGAGGCGATCGTGGCGATAATTTCCTTTTCTGCTGGTTTGATTGTTTCCTTGCTTTCGTGGCTATTCGATAATTTTCCCGCTTCTCCCTAAAAATTACCGTCCCGCTCGCTAAACTGCCAAATTGATAAGATCCTTTGACCTTTCGCCGCCTTATTGAGCAAAACTAGGTATAAACACTTTCTTAAGAATTAACCTATGTCACAATAGATGAAGATAAACCAAATAGTGTGAAGTTGTAAACTAGGTATTACTGAATGGAACCGCTTTATCAGTACGCGTGGCTAGTTCCCGTCCTACCCTTGGTAGGCGCTACCCTAGTCGGTGCGGGCTTAATTTCCTTTAATGAAGTCACCAATCGTCTGCGACAGGTGAATGCTGTATTAATCATTTCTACCCTCGGTGCGTCGATGGTGCTGTCTTTTGCGCTGCTGTGGAGTCAAATCAATGGACACGCTCCCTACAACCAAATGATCGATTGGGCATCGGCGGGTAACTTTCACCTGAAAATGGGTTATACGATCGATCATCTCAGCGCTTTAATGTCGGTTATCGTCACCACCGTGGCCTTTTTGGTGATGATTTATACCGATGGTTACATGGCCCACGACCCCGGTTATGTGCGTTTTTACGCCTATCTGAGCATTTTTAGCAGTTCTATGCTCGGTTTGGTCATCAGTCCCAACCTCGTCCAGATCTACGTTTTCTGGGAATTGGTGGGGATGTGTTCCTATCTGCTAGTAGGTTTCTGGTTCACTCGTCCGGCGGCCGCCGAGGCCTGTCAAAAAGCCTTCGTTACCAACCGCGTCGGCGATTTTGGCTTATTACTGGGAATGCTGGGTCTTTTCTGGGCCACCGGTAGCTTCGAGTTTGATATCATGGGTGAACGTCTAGAGGAATTAGTCTCTTCTGGAGCCATTGCCGGCAGTTTAGCGGCATTATTCGCCGTTTTAGTCTTCCTTGGACCCGTGGCCAAATCAGCCCAATTTCCCCTTCATGTCTGGCTACCGGATGCCATGGAAGGTCCGACCCCGATTTCGGCCCTGATTCACGCCGCCACCATGGTGGCCGCCGGAGTTTTCCTCATTGCTCGGATGTATCCCGTTTTTGAGCCAATTCCCACGGCGATGACGGTAATTGCTTGGACGGGGGCCTTTACCGCCTTCCTAGGGGCAAGTATCGCCCTTACCCAGAATGATATCAAAAAGGGTTTAGCCTATTCCACCATCTCCCAATTGGGTTACATGGTTATGGCTATGGGTATTGGTGCTTATAGTGCGGGGTTATTCCACCTGATGACCCACGCTTATTTTAAAGCGATGTTGTTCCTCGGTTCCGGTTCGGTCATCCACGGTATGGAGGATGTGGTGGGTCATGAGCCGGTTTTAGCGCAAGATATGCGGATGATGGGCGGTTTACGCAAGTATATGCCCATTACTGCCCTAACTTTCTTGGTGGGAACTCTGGCCATCTGTGGGATTCCTCCTTTCGCTGGTTTCTGGTCTAAGGATGAAATTCTCGGTTTAGCTTTTGAGGCGAACCCAGCTTTATGGTTAATCGGTTGGGGTACTGCGGGTTTAACAGCTTTTTATATGTTCCGGATGTACTTTAACACCTTTGAAGGGGAGTTTAGAGGCACTAATAAGGAGATTAAACGCCGACTGTTAGCCAATGCGGGTGCGATTCCGGCTTTTGGACCGGGGGCAATGAATGTTAAGCAATTGGACTCGGAAGCGCAGGAAGAAGACAACCACGGCCATCATGCCCATGAACCCCACGAATCGCCAATTACGATGACTTTACCTCTAATGATTTTAGCGGTTCCTTCTTTGTTAATCGGTTTGGTGGGTAAACCTTGGCAGAATTTCTTCGAGGGTTTTATTCATGTTCCTAACGAAGTAGTGGAAGAAGTTCATGCTTTTGATTGGACAGAGTTTCTGATTATGGCGGGTAATTCGGTGGGGATTGCTTTAATCGGGATTACTGTCGCTTCTTTGATGTATCTCCAGAAGAAAATTGACCCCGCAACTATTGCGGAAAAATTCCCCGTTTTGTATCGTTTTTCCCTGAACAAATGGTACATTGATAATCTGTATGATCGGGTTTTTGTCCAGGGTTGTCGTCGTCTCGCACGGCAAATTATGGAAGTGGATTATCGCGTTATCGATGGGGCGGTGAATTTAACCGGTTTAGCTACTCTTGTCAGTGGTGAAGGTCTCAAATACCTCGAAAATGGTCGCGCCCAATTCTACGCTTTAATTGTCTTTGCCGCAGTTTTGGGTTTAGTAATTGTCTATAGTCTGGTGTAGATTTTTAATCGGTTGACTAAAGATTTTTAGGGGCGCAAAGCCCCTTTTTTTAGCTTTAAGTTCCCCTTTTTAAGGGGAATTTAGCCTGCATTATTCATGAGAGTAGGGTAAAAAACCCTGAAACGACTACCAGATATAAGTTACAGCGACTTGATCTCAACAACAGTCTGTTTTGTCTCTCCGTCACTGGGCTTTCAGGAAAGAAAATAATGGTTAAAAAAGCAGAAAAAAGGGGACAAAAAACTCTATAATTTTAGGGACAGTAAGAGTTAAAATTTTCGTTGATCATGACTGAGTTTTCTTCTCAACTTTCGCTAAACTTCTTTACCAAAAAACCTTTAGAAGCCAAGTTCTCTCGCCTTGATTTGAGTTCAGATGCGGGGGTACTTCTGGTTAGACAAGCAGAAGAACAACTGAAAATTTGTGAAGGATTAGCAGATTGTTTGGAGGATAATCGAGAGCCGGGTGAAGTAAAACATTCTCTGCATCAGTTAATTAGTCAACGAGTCTGTCGGATAGCATCGGGCTATGAAGATAGCAACGATAGTAACTATTTGCGTGACGATCCTATTTTTAAGATTGCTTGCGATCAAGTTCCGCTTCCAGGAGAAGAATTATTAGCTAGTCAGCCAACGATGAGTCGATGGGAGAATCAGGTAACAAACAGAGAAATCAAAGGAATGCGTCGCTTTTTTGTTGACCAATTCCTCAAAAGTTATTCACAACAACCAGAAGAAATATTGCTAGATATAGATGGCTGGGATGCTTTGACTCATGGGCATCAGCAACTAAGCTTATTTCATGGTTATTATGGACACTATATTTACTTTCCCGTATTAATTAATGAAGCTGCGAGCGGTTACCCGTTAGTTCTACAACTTCGAGCGGGAAATTCTCACCCAGGTAAAGGGGTAGCGGGGATACTAAGATGGCTATTTTGGCGGTTAAGAAAAGCGATGCCAGGAGTGAGAATTATTTTACGAGGAGATGCGGGCTTCTCCTTGCCTGAAATCTTGAAAGTTTGCGAACGCAGTGAAGTTAAATATGCGTTTGGTTATAGTAGTAATGCAGTCTTGAAACAAAAAATTAGTTATCTTCTGGATCAAGCAAGATTACAATATCATCGCACGGGAGAAAAAGCCCGATTATTTGATGATGTTTATTATGCGGCGGGGACTTGGAAAGAGCCACGACGAGTAGTAATGAAGGCAGAATGGTTAGAAAAAGGGGCTAACCCCAGATTTATCGTTACCAATTTACTCACAGATGCCCAAGAACTCTATGATGATTTTTATGTCCAAAGAGGAGCTAGTTCGGAGCATAGAATTAAAGAATTAAAACTAGGAATCAAAGCTGACAGACTCAGTTGTCAAAAATTTATTGTCAATCAGTTTCGTCTGTTTTTATCTCAAGCTGCTTATATTTTGATGCTGGGGATTCGGCAAGCAGCACAGGGGACAAGATTGGCAAAGGCGACAGTTTCTCGTTTAAAAGAAACTCTTATTAAAACTGCTGCAAAAGTTAGTGTTTCGGTCAGAAAAGTATTAGTTGAGTTAGCAGCTCATTGTCCATTTGCTTATGAAATTAGTCTAATTTCACAGCGACTTTCTAGTGGAGTTCAATTAATTTTTTTTTAAAGCCAAGCCTTCCTAGGATTATTGTATCTAAATGACAGTTTTAGTCGCTTTTTTAGGCTTTAATTGTTAATTTTGTGCGGTTGATTAAGGATTTTTACTTACTTATTTAACCCCAAAAAAAACTGGATGTAAATCCAGTTTTTCGGGTTCCTTGTTTTTTGGTTCATGAATAATGCAGGTTAGGGTTTGCGGCAAAAAGTACGGGCGAAGCATTCGGTTAGAAAATCTACGGTTTCACCGATAGGTTATTGCCCGAATGCTTCGCCCCTACAGGACGCGGGCCGATGAAGACGCAAGGTTTTGAACGACGATTCTCTCAAAATCTTGCACCTGTTTCGCTCGTAAAGCCACAAAACCCT
>NZ_JADBVE010000036.1:0-11732 GCF_020245285.1 Microcystis sp. M31BS1 | reverse complement strand
ATTCTTGGGCTGCCCATTTCTCCATTTTTTTGCTTACCTCCACCTTAATTCCTTCTTTCAAAACTATACCTATCAATCGTTTCCCCTTTTTTTAAGTTTCTTCTCTTTTTGTTAAGAAAGATCCGACTAATGGATAGCTTAATAAGGGGGGTATCTGAAAGTTTTTAACATCTACCTACTTATAATGGTATCATATTTGGTGATTTATCTAAATCACCATTGTTTTATAATTATGATTGGTAATTTTTATGCAAGAAAAAGAAGTCTCTGTAATTATTCCAGCTTATAATAGCGAACTATACATTGAAGAGGCGATTAATAGCATTCTAAAACAATCCTTTAGTCGCTGGGAAATGATTATTGTCAATGATGGTTCAACCGATAATACTCAAGCTATCATTGAAGAATTGATACTAAAAGATAACAGAATTAAATTGATCGTGCAAGAAAATAGTGGTTCTGCATTAGCAAGACACAGAGGATTTATACATTCTCAAGGAAAATATATTTATTTTTTAGATGCAGATGATCGCCCTAAAACTAATGCCTTAGAAAGATTATACTTAGCTTTAGAATCATGGACAGAAGCTGTTGCTTCCTATGGAAATATTGTCGAAGTTGATCTAAATAATAATAGGATATTTCAACCTAATTCCCTTGTGGAGGAACTAACTCCAATTGATCTGTTTACTCGCATTATTGAACGAGGTATATTTTCTATGGGAGCAGTTTGTATTAGACGAAGTTTTTTAACTTCAGAAGACTTTTTAACTCATTTAACCATTGGCGAAGATTGGTTATTCTGGTGTCGGTTAGCTACTAAAGGTCTTTTTGTATTTATCGGCGAAGATCCCATTATTGAAATTCGTCGTCATCAGACTAATAAAACAAAAATACCAATTTCTGAACTGGTGAAAAATTGGGACAAAGCTAGAGAAATTATTTTTACGGATCCGGCTGTTAGGCAAAAATTACCTACTAGGTTATTGGCTAAACATTACCAAACAAATAAATTTTATACCTATTATGATGTTATCAAACTATCTTGGCGATTACAAGCTTATGATTCAACTGTGATCTATCTGGGTAAATCAATGATTACTATGATAGAAAATCCTCTGGGATTTTTCCATATTACAGGAAGATTTAACCGAGAAATTTGGCGATATTTGCGTCATCTTGTCAATTCTTGGCAGATATTTATTGTAAAATATATCAGCAACAACCACCAGAGCCAGAAGTAAAAAGGATTAATAAAAATGAGTAAAACATTAATTATTGGTTTAGGAACGGGGAGATGTGGATCGCTTTCTTTATCTTATTTTTTAAATAATCAACCTGGAATTAAAGTTCTCCATGAAGGAGCAATTAATTACCAAGCCCATCCCTTGAAATGGTATAATGATCATGAAAATGTTTGGAAATGGATAGAAAATCTAGATAAACTTTCAGATTCAAACCAATATTTTGGCGACATTGGGATGTATTTTCTTCCCTATGTTGCTTTCTTAATTGAAAAATTTCCTCGCAGCAAATTTATTTGCCTGAAACGAGAAAGAGAAGCGGTAATTCACAGTTATTTGCAATGGACTCAAGACCATAATCCCTGGTATGAACATAATGGAAAAACCTGGAAAAAAAATGAAGTTTGGGATGCTTCTTTTCCTAAATTTAACGAGTCTGATAAGGCTAAAGCTGTGGGATTATATTGGGATATGTACTATGAAAAAATTGAAAAGTTAATTGAAAAATATCCTCAAAATATCTGTTGTTTTCAGACAGAATCTCTCAATGAGGTGAATAGCAGAAATGCCCTGTTAGATTTTATTGAATATGATGGAGATAGAAATCTAAAAGGACAGTATCATACTCATAAAAAAAGAGCTATCTTTGCTAAACTTCGCCGTAATTTTGCCGAGGTTAGTATTAGCTTAGGTAAACGGATTTTACCGAAGTTCGTTCGTCATCAATTATGGATTAAGTTTGCCAAGTTTTTTTATTATTAAAGCATAAAAGAAATGCTTAAAGCTTACTAAAAAAGTCCGATTCAAAACTCCAGAAAAACTCTGACAAACTTTTCAATTATTATCCCCACCTATAACCGTCCCAAAAGATTCAAAACCTGTTTAGACTCGCTGCTTAATCTCGATTATCTCTACGATTACTATAATCATTGCTGCCAAAAAGTCCAATTGTTCACTTCCAATAATTATTCCACAAAGTCCGACAATTTGACGTTTTCTTCGCCCTCGCCGTTGGAGAAGCTCGGCAATTTCGCGATCGCTGGTTAGGGTCTGGTTATCCCCTAGTTTATCTTGCCGCCGCGATCATTGATCCTGCCCATCACCTCACCCCGAGTAAATGCTGGCGACAACCTCAAGGGGTGACAAGAAGCTGAAAAAGGAGACTGGGAAAAAAGCTGATAGCTACAAAAGGTCTTAAGCGGCGGTTATATCTATTAAAGTCTATATTTATCAAAAAGTTAATTGACTAGAATCTATAAAAACGTTAGGATTTATTGTAACAAATAGTTGTTATTGAGGAGGGCATAGGAACTTGATACAGGCAACCCTGCACCAGTTAAGGGTTTTTGAGGCTACCGCTCGACACAGTAGCTTCACCAAGGCGGCCGAGGAGTTATTTATCACTCAACCCACCGTCTCAACCCAAGTCAAACAACTCACAAAAGCCGTGGGTTTACCGCTATTCGAGCAAATTGGCAAACGTTTATTTTTAACCGAAGCGGGTGAGGAATTACTGTTCACCTGTCAAGAGATTTTTGATAAATTGGACAACTTTCAGATGAAAGTGGCCGATATTAAGGGAACTAGACAGGGAAAACTGACTTTAGGCGTGATTACTACCGCTAAATACTTTGTGCCGCGATTACTGGGGGCATTCTGTCAACAGTATCCCGGTATCGACATCGCTCTACAGGTGACTAATCACCAGAAACTGCAAGAGCGAATGTTAAACAACGAGGATGACCTCTATATTCTCAGTCAACCGCCGGAAGAAGTGGAACTTTGTTCTCAGTCTTTTCTGGAAAATCCCCTAGTGGTGGTGGCGCGACGAGATCATCCATTGGTGGGTCAGAAAAATCTCCCCCTTGAGTGCCTCAACCATCAACCTTTTATTATGCGCGAATCGGGATCTGGAACCCGCCAAGCCGTACAAAAATTATTTAATCTCCACGATATTAAAGTTAAGGTGCGCTTGGAATTAGGCAGTAACGAGGCGATTAAACAGGCTATTTCTGGCGGTTTGGGACTATCGGTACTATCTAAGCATACTCTCATCTCGGAAGGGGAAAACGGAGAATTAGCCATCCTCGACGTGGAACAGTTTCCGATTCAGCGCAATTGGTACGTTTGTTATCTGGCCGGAAAACAGCTTTCCGTGATTGCCGATGCCTTTTTAAAATACCTGCTGGAAGCTAGTCAAACCATCCCCATTCATGCCCCGTTAAAAAATGGTCACAGCTTATTCGTGAGCCATTAAACCTTAAACTTTAATTCAGGATCATTTTTCTTCTTGAGGTGGTTATATGTTCGAGTCCTTCAGCCAGACTATCTGGTTGGTACCTCTTTATGCCCTTGCGGGCGCACTTCTCGCTCTACCCTGGTCTCCCGGTATTATCCGGCAAACTGGCCCGCGACCGGCCGGTTATCTGAACTTGATCATGACCTGCTGGGCCTTTTTACATAGCCTTTTTGCTTTGATCGCCGTTTGGGGTCGTCCGCCGCAATCTATAGCATTTAATTGGCTAAATGCCGCAGATTTAAGCATATCTTTAGATGTGCAGATTTCGGTCGTTAATATCGGGGCTTTATTGCTAATTACCGGCTTAAACCTCGCTGCGCAGGTATATGCGATCGGCTATCTAGAAATGGATTGGGGTTGGGCAAGGTTTTATTCTCTCGTCGCCCTCTTTGAAGGGGGTATGTGCGCCCTCGTTATCTGTAATTCGCTATTTTTCAGCTATTGTGTGCTAGAAGTTCTCACCCTCGGCACTTATCTACTGATTGGTTTCTGGTTCAATCAATCTCTGGTGGTAACGGGGGCGCGGGATGCTTTTCTGACTAAACGGATTGGCGATTTAATCCTGTTGATGGGAGTGGTGGCCCTTTTACCCCTGGCGGGAACCTGGAACTTTGACGAATTAGCAGAATGGGCGGCTACAGCCAATTTAAACCCCAATGTGGCTAATTTACTCTGTTTGGCATTGATTGCAGGTCCGATGGGCAAATGCGCTCAATTTCCCCTGCATTTATGGCTAGATGAGGCCATGGAAGGACCGATGCCGGCGACAATTCTGCGGAATACCGTCGTCGTTTCCACTGGCGCTTGGTTATTGGTGAAATTAGAGCCGGTGCTACAATTATCGCCCCTAACCCTACAAGTAATGATCGTTGTTGGCTCTGTCACTGCCCTCGGTGCGGGTTTAATTGCGATCGCCCAGATCGATGTCAAGCGCTCCCTTTCCTATTCCGTCAGTGCCTACATGGGACTGATTTTTATCGCTGTGGCCACCGGACAAACGGAAACCGCTTTAGTGTTACTCTTTACATACGCGATCGCTATGTCCCTGTTAGTCATGGTGGTGGGTAACATCATTTGGAATAATATCAGCCAAGATTTAAGCCAATACGGCGGTTTATGGTCCCGTCGTCCCGTTTCTGGCATTTGTTATCTCGTCGGTGCCGCTAGTTTAGTCGCACTGCCTCCCTTTGGTGGTTTTTGGTCATTGGCCCGCATGGGCGATCGCCTCGCAGAAGTCAGTGGTTTACTGTTATTAGTGCTATTGTTGGTCAATGCCTTAACTGCCTTTAGTGTCACTAGAGAATTTTGCGTTTTCTTTGGCGGTAAAATCAAACCAATGACCCTGCGCTCTCCGGAAGCTCTTTGGCCCTTAGTTATCCCCATGACTGTGACCATGGGTTTCGCCATTCATGTGCCGATTTTATTGGCACAATGGCATTTATTACCCAGTGACTTAAATCTGGGAGTGGCTTTTCTCTTGGTACTTGCCACTGCTGCCGGCGTAATTCCGGCAGCCTATATTTATCTAAATGAAAATATCCCCAAACCGATCGTTTTTCAACCCAAAGCCGTTCAAGATTTCTTCGCCAACGACCTTTATACCGCCCAATTGTATAAAGTCACCATTGTTTTTGTCGTCGGATTAATCTCGCAAATTATTAACTGGATTGATACCTTTCTGGTGGATGGCATCGTTAATCTGGTGGGATTAGCCACGGTTTTTGGTGGTCAGAGTTTGAAATATAACGTCTCGGGCCAGACCCAATTTTACTTTCTGTCGATTATTTTGGGGGTGGCTTTGATTGGTATTATCATCTGCTGGCCCCTACTATCACAAATTTCTCTAGTTTTCAGTTAAAGATTTGATAACTTAGGCTTTTCTTTAGCATCCCCGGCCCTGACAATAGGATTTGTCCTGATTAATGGAAACAATTACCTATGTTCAATACCTCTCGTCGCCAATTAATCCGTTATGGGGGTGGTTTTTTGGGAACCAGTCTAGCCGCCTCTGTTGTGGGTTCTCAGTTGTCCAAAAGTAACGCCCAAACCGCCGTTAATTCCCAGCCATGGCTAACGGCTCAAAATCAAGGATTGAACCCAGACCAGGCCTTAACTATGCTCATGGAAGGCAATCAACGTTTCTGGGAACGAAGACAAAAAAGTCCTAACCGCGATCAAACTCGACTCACAGAAGTGGCCGAAAGTCAAGCCCCCTTTGCGGCAATTTTGGGCTGTGCCGATTCTCGCGTGCCGGCAGAAATCGTTTTTGATCGCGGATTAGGAGATCTATTTGTTTGTCGGGTAGCGGGAAATTTAGCCACTTCCGAAGAAATTGGTAGCCTCGAATTCGGCACGTTGGTATTAGGAGCCAAGGTAATTGTTGTCCTTGGTCATTCTCGTTGTGGAGCGGTAAAAGCCACCATTGAAGGCGGTCGTTTCCCCGGACAAATCGGTCGTTTAATCGATGGCCTACAGGTGGGAGTTGATCGAGCCGAAAAACAACCCGGTTCCAACAAACTTGAGCGAGCGATTAAATCCAATGTTATCTATCAAGTAGAGAAATTGGGCAAATCCCCAGTCATGGGTGATTTAGTAGATAAAAAACAATTAAAAATTGTTGGAGCCTACTACGATCTCGATACTGGCAAAGTGAATTTAATTTAGTCAATTCCAGATTAGTCATCGTGTTGGTTGGCTAATCCTTTTCTCATCCCAGTCATTATAAATTTGATCGATACCAATATGCTCAGTACCCTGCTTTGGTTGCCAATAATTGGAGCAATTATCGTCGGTCTTTTCCCCGATAAATTTGCGCCAGCAAAATTACGTCAAATAACTGTCTTTTTTGTTGCCGCCGTCTTCTTGTGGTCTTTATATCTGCTGACTCAATATAACTTAACCAGCAGTGGCTTTCAATTTTCTGAATACCGCGAATGGGCAAAACCAATCGGTTTAAGTTATAACCTCGGAGTCGATGGTTTGTCCTTACCGTTAATTATTTTAAACTGTTTCTTGACAGGAATAGCTATCTATAGTACCGAAGAAAAACTAGAGCGTCCCCGACTTTATTACATCCTAATCCTCCTGATTAACGCCGGGGTTTCTGGAGCATTAATGGCCAAAAACCTGCTGCTGTTCATCGTTTTCTATGAACTAGAATTAATCCCCTTTTATCTGATGATTGCTATCTGGGGAGGCGAAAAACGTGGCTATGCTTCGATTAAATTTCTTCTCTACACTGCTGTCTCTGGGTTATTAGTCCTAGCGGCATTTTTAGGCATAGGTTTCCTCAACGGTGGTACTTTTGACTATTCCTCCCTCTCCACCGCCGATTTTTCCCCAAAAACCCAGTTACTGCTCTTAACTCTGCTGTTAGTGGGATTTGGCATCAAAATCCCCCTCGTACCTCTCCATACTTGGCTACCGGATGCCTATACGGAAGCTTCCCCCGCTACAGCAATTTTATTAGGTGGTATCCTCGCTAAACTCGGTACTTATGGCTTAGTTCGCTTTGGTCTGCAATTATTCCCGGAAACTTGGTCTTTAATCGCCCCCGGACTGGCAATTATCGGCGTTATTAGCGTTATTTACGGGGCCTTGAGCGCTATTGCCCAAAAAGACATTAAACGCATGGTGGCCTACAGTTCGATCGGTCACATGGGCTATATACTGGTAGCAGCCGCCGCCGGCACGGGTTTAAGCGTCCTTGGTGCCGTCGCGCAAATGATTAGCCACGGTCTCATTCTCGCCCTCTTATTCTATCTGGTGGGCATCGTCGAACGCAAAGCCGGAACCAGAGATTTAGACGTTTTAAACGGTTTAATGAACCCAATTCGCGGTTTACCCTTGGTTAGTGCCTTATTAATTCTCGCCGGTATGGCCAGCGCTGGTATCCCCGGATTAGTGGGCTTTGTGGCGGAATTTATCGTTTTTCAGGGTAGTTTCGCCCGTTTTCCCGTGCAGACGGTTCTCTGTATCATCGCTTCCGGTTTAACGGCGGTTTACTTTGTTATCCTGCTTAATCGCACCTGTTTTGGCAAATTGGATAATAAACTTGCCTACTATCCCAAAGTCTTGAAATCGGAAACTATTCCCGCTTTTGTCCTAATGGTATTAATCGTCTTTTTAGGTATTCAACCCAATTATTTAGTCCGTTGGATTGAACCCACCACTAACTCGATGGTTGCCAGCTTATCGGGGGAAGCAAAACCTAGTTTTGTCTTCAAAAAATCTCCGCAAAAGTCCTCAAAAACCAACTGGTTGAATCGGGGTAAATTTTTGAGTAATAGTTAGTTATCCCTTGCTGTTTCCGAATTATTGTAACCGCTGCTAATTACTTTACCTAAAACTATGACTGGGACATTAATCAAAGCCAAAATTCCCCCTTCTACTCACGAATTCGCCGACATTATCCATCGTTTAGAAGCGGGTGGCTCCATGTTGCCCGATACTCCCGAAAATCTGATGCAAATTATCGGCATTTATAAAGCTTATGCCGTACCGATGGATTTTTATTGGCGAGATCTGCTCTATATTGCCGAACGAGTTTTCCTCGATCCTTTGCCCTTCTTTAAATATTTTCTGCCCCAAGAATACCTAGACCTACAAAATCATTACGCTGGCGATAATGCCGATTTACGCATCTGGCGCGGTACGGGTTCCGCTCACCCTGAATTGTTAGAATTCATGGATAAAGGTAAAACCCGAAAAATGCCCAGATTAATCCATCATCTCTGGCATGACCGTATTAATATGGAATTTGCTGAAGCCTGTATGCAAGCCATGTTATGGCATGGCCGCGATATGGGTTGGGGTTTATTTGATGCCTATCTTGATTCAGAAGAATATCGCCAAAATGCCGACCGCGCTATTAAGGCCTATTTCAAGAAAAACCCCGTGATGATGAAACTTTATGACCTGTTCCCCGATATGTTTTTGGAACAGGTGCGGATGATGTCCTACTACTCCAATTTAGGACTATTCTGGGAAGTGATGGCCCCGGTATTTTTCGAGATGTCTGATATCTACGATGAAGGCGGCTTTAAAGGTGTTCCTGATGCCATGAATTTCCTCGTTAATGGCATTTTTGCCATCGCCGGGCGGCCGATTTATCATCACGTTTATATTGATGGTCAATGCTACGAAATTATCCCCAAATCAAAGGCTTTTACTTGGCTTTATGAAGCGGCTTTACCCTATGTGGAAGCGGTCTTTTATCGTACTGCTCCCTTCCGGGGTACAAAGTCCTATAATGCCCAAGCAAAACAGGTTCCCGACGAACAAAAAGACTTTCACTATGGCATTCTTTATGCGGATGTTTTCCCCGTGGGTACTGCGGGAATTCCCCCCACGTTGTTAATGGATGATATGTATCATTTTTTACCCCAATATCTGATCGATTACTATCAGCAACAATGCCGGGGGCAAGATGATATTTTGATTCAATTGGGCATTAGTTTCCAGCGATCGATGTATAATGTGACTTCGGCAGTTATTCAAGCTCTACGCACTGCTTTACTCTATCCCCTCGATGATCCTAATCCCAAACATTTACTGAAAAATCGTCAATTCTTTGAGGCACAAATGGACAGATTTAAACGCCCCGAAGCACGTCTTAGAGATATCCAAAGTCCTAATTATCGTTGAGGTTTTTTGCTTACTTTTCTGGTGGGTTTATAGCCCACCTTTTTTGATATAATGAGATGGACGACACCCAACCTCAAAAAAGATGACCACTTTTCCCATCATCGACAATAACGAGTTCTGTGCGGATGAGGTAAAATTTCCCCCCAGGGATATCTGGAGTGAGGAACCCCCCTTGGAAAGCTACGCTCATTTACAACAAATTCTGATTTTACTTCAATGTTTAGAATGGTTATGGCAAGATCGCAATGATTATTTTGCTGCCGCTAATTTGAGCATTTATTATAGTCCTAATCAGAAAAAATCTGAGGATTTTCGCGGCCCAGATTTTTTTGTCGTTTTGGGAACAGAAAGACGCTTGGATCGAAAAAGTTGGGTGGTTTGGGGAGAAGGGGGCAAATATCCCGATGTTATCGTGGAAATTCTCTCTCCTAGTACCGCCAAAGTAGATCGCGGCCAGAAAAAACAAATTTATCAAGATATTTTTCGCACTCCCGATTATTTTTGGTTCGATCCTGAAACCTTAGAATTTCAAGGATTTAGGCTAATGGAAGGGCAATATCAAGCAATTGAACCGACAGACAGAGGTTGGTTGTGGAGCGATCGCTTAGGCTTATTTCTGGGTATTTATCAACAACAATTACGCTATTTCAATAGGGAGGGTGAATTAATTCCTACCCCCGCAGAAGTGGCTAAACAGGAACGTCAAGAGAAGGTTTTAGCTTTACAACAAATAGAACAACTAAAATCTCGTTTACGGGAGTTAGGAGCCGATTTAGAAGGTATTTAGAGCCAGTTTTTTTCAGTGAAAATATATCTATTTTCCTGTAATTACCCTACCCCTCTCCCATTTAGAGGCTCTTCTCGACTTTGTGTGATAATTTTTGCTTATGGAACCCTGAAGTGCTTATTGGGCAAAACTTTTAGGACTATTTTGCGGATATTCTATCGGGATAGACCTCGTTTCCACACAGAAACCAGAAGAGCAATTTAGATAGTCAACAGCTTAGTATTTTTTGCCTCTTGCCTGACTGGGAGTCACAAGTCTAAGCTAAGAATAAGTAGGTAGGTGTTAAAAACTTTCAGATGCCCCCCTTATTAAGGGGGGATCAAGGGGGGATCCCCCCGCCTATCGGCACCCCCCTTATCAAGGGGGATCCCCCCGCCTATCGGCACCCCCCTTATTAAGGGGGATCCCCCCGCCTATCGGCACCCCCCTTATCAAGGGGGATCCCCCCGCCTATCGGCACCCCCCTTATTAAGGGGGGATTAAGGGGGGGTCGAACCCAAAATCCATCTTCAATTTAATTATAACCAGCTACTTAGCTGGCCAACCTGTCCCGACCACCGGATAACTGATAGAATGAATGATTCTAACGCTAATTCTCCCGCTCAATCCTCAGAAGAGACAATAGATGAAACCAATTGGGTGGACATGGGGGAAGAAGGGAAACCCCTAGATAAACCCACCCCCAAACCTATCCAACCATCTCCCCTCAAGTCTATCGCTACCCTGATCACGGTGGAGACGGCTTTTTTGGCCAGTGCTACCAGTTTAATCTGGTTAATTGACTATTATTTTCCCCTGGGACCTTTATTAAGGGTTTTCTTCCCGATTCCTATCGCTTTGGCCTATTTACGTTGGGGCGCTCGTTGTGCTTGGATGACAGCATTAGTTTCTAGTTTACTTTTGTCGGTGTTAATGGGACCGACTCGCAGTATTGTCTTTTTGATTCCCCACGGCTTGATGGGGGTACAATTGGGGCTATGCTGGCGCCGGGGTGCGCGCTGGGAATTTTCTATCTTGACTGGGGGACTGTTGGGGGCTTTTGGTTTATTCTTTCGTTTTTGGCTGTTTTCAATTCTTTTAGGCGAAAATCTCTGGTTATATGTGATTACCCAAGCGACTAATTTTATTGATTGGATTTTCACCTGGTTAGGGATTCTCGCTAAACCGACGCTGCTGCAAGTGCAATCGGTGGCAGTTGTGGGCATATTTGTCAATAGTTTATTATACTTATTTGCCGTACATTTAGTGGCCTTATTAGTTCTCGATCGCCTCGGTAATCCGATTTCTCGTCCACCCAAATGGGTGCAGGTCATACTAGATTATGAGTGATTATCTTGGTCAGGGGATCATCGAAAATTTGGGTCTGAAACCCCGTCGTTCTACGACGGCTTTACTGTTAAATATGAGCATCGTTTACGAAATATATGCTAGAATGTGAGACATGGAAAAAGCCTACTCGTTCCGATTTTACCCCACACCCGAACAAGAGTCGCTATTGCGGCGCACATTGGGCTGTGTAAGATTGGTTTACAATAAGGCACTCCATCTCAGAACACAAGCTTGGTACGAAAGACAAGAAAGAGTAGGATATACTGAAACTTCTTCAATGCTAACTGATTGGAAAAAACAAGAAGAATTAGAGTTTTTAAACGAAGTTAGCTGTGTACCTTTACAACAAGGGTTAAGACACCTACAAACAGCTTTTACCAATTTCTTTGCTGGTCGTACTAAGTATCCTAACTTTAAGAAAAAACAT
>NZ_JADBVE010000359.1:0-2667 GCF_020245285.1 Microcystis sp. M31BS1 | reverse complement strand
ATAATACGTCTCAAAATTGTTCTAATTGTGGACAAAAAGTCCAAAAGTCGCTATCTACTCGAACCCATGTTTGTCCTCATTGTGGATATACAGATTGTCGAGATAGAAACGCCGCTTTAAACATCTTGCAAAAGGGATTAATTAGCGTGGGGCGCACGCAAACTTTAAACGCTTCGGGAGAGATTCCCTCTTGGTTGGTTGGAGAAATCCTGCTTGCTAACGGAGACTCAATGAACGAAGAATCCCCGTCTCTTTAGAGCGGGGAGCGTCAATAATTATTCCTTCTTTCCCCCAACAAATCCCGATTAGTCTCTAATTTGAGTGAAAGCGCGTGAGTACAATTCCCCCCGTCGATTTATCCCGTCAATACCAAGTCATCAGCGAAGAAGCTAACCATGCCGTTTTAGAAATCCTCCGTTCTGGGCGCTATATTGGCGGTGAAGCTGTGAGCGAATTAGAACGACAATTTGCCCTCTATCATGGTGTTAGCGATTGTGTTGCCTGTAATTCGGGAACCGATGCCCTTTATCTGGCACTGCGCTCCCTCGGTATTCAAGCGGGGGATGAAGTAATTACTTCCACTTTTTCGTTTATTGCCACCGCCGAAGCGATTAATTTAGTCGGGGCAGTGCCTGTTTTTGTCGATATCGATATTAATACTTTTAACCTCGATGTGGCACTGTTGGAAAAAGCGCTTACTCCCCAAACTAAAGCGATTATCCCAGTACACCTTTTTGGGCAATCTGTCAATATGTCTGAGGTAGTAAATTTTGCTCGTTCCCATAATTTATTTGTAATCGAGGATTGCGCTCAGGCAACGGGAGCAGAATGGCATGGGCAGAAAGTGGGGAGTATCGGCGATATTGGCTGTTTTAGCTTCTTTCCGACCAAAAATTTAGGCGGTTGTGGCGATGGTGGCGCAATTACCACCAATAAACCCGAGTTAGCGGCACAAATTCGCATGATTAAAGAACACGGCAGCAAGGTGCGTTATCTCCACGAGGTAATCGGGGTAAATAGCCGCTTAGATGCCATTCAAGCGGTTATTTTGCAAATTAAGCTAAAATATCTCGATTTTTGGAATAATCAACGGATCGAGATTGCCCAACGTTATCGAGAATTACTGCAACCTTTGCCTAATATCACTTTACCTACCGCTTTAGCCGGAGGTAAGCACGTTTGGAATCAGTACACAATCCTAACGGAAAATCGTGACCAAATTCGGGCAGCTTTGCAGGAAAAAGATGTCCTATCCATGGTTTATTATCCGATTCCCCTGCATTTACAGCCGGTTTATCAGTATTTAGGCTATAAAAAAGGTGATTTACCCATGGCTGAATTGGCCAGTGAAAAAGTGTTATCTTTGCCTATGTTCCCCGATTTAAGCTGCGAGGAACAACAACAGGTAGCCTATGCGCTGAAAGATTGTTTGCATAGTTTTTCAATTTATGATTTAGCCGAGGATTGAACTAATGAGTCAGATAAATGAGCGTTCAAAACCAGCCAAGTATTCACTATATAACTTAAGAAAAGTCAAGCGTGATTTAGTCTATGATGCCTGGGATTTCTGGCGTACTCTAACTCAAAAAGATCAACTAGAAAAAGTCATCAATCAAAGAGAAATTCGTTTTATCGGTTTGAAACGTAGTGGTAATCATGCGGTGTTAAATTGGATTAGAGCGCAAGAACAAGATTCTTATTTTCTGAATAATGTTAATGTTAGTAAGTACCTAGGCAAAATTATTTACACATGACGATCATTGCCCCGTAAGGGTTTTAGCTCGATCGGGCAGGTAATTAATTTTGCATGACTACTTATCAGTCCTTTTAGGCATTTTCATCTACACTTCCCCCACAAAGGTTTTCGAGAGGAAGCTTGGGGTAATTTCAAAACTAAGAACTGTTTTTTGTATAGCTATGAAGATCATAGTATTGCCAAAATAACTGAGCCAAAATATGAAAAAAAACATGATCTTTATGTAGGGAAAACCAGTCATAGGTATGATGTACTTTTACTCAGAGATCCGTTTAATCTGATTGCCAGTCGTTTGAAAAAGGGATTTTTATCTGTCAAGACAAAAGGAATGTCTCTGACTGATATGTGGATTGAATACGCCAAAGAATTCCTTGAAGAAACTAGCTATCTAAGTAATAACAAGGTTATTATTAATTACAATCTATGGTTTTCTGATATTAGTTATCGTCGAGAAATTTCCGCCGCTCTTAATCTAGAGTTTTCTGATGCTGGCTTAAATTATGTTAGTAGTTATGGTGGTGGCAGTTCCTTTGAAAAGCAGAACTTTACTGGCAATGCTCAACAGATGGATGTGACTAATCGCTGGAAACTATTTCTTGACAATGACGAGTTTTTGAAGTTAATCAAAAATGATGAGCTTTTACACTATTCCGAAAAAATCTTTGGTAAGCGTCCCGATACCGAGTTAATTTATCTTGGGGCTAATAGATGATAGTTATAATGGCTCTTCGGTTTGTGTTATGCAATGGATGGGGGTTATAAGGGATGGAACCGGGAGCATCTCACCTTTGCAATAAGCATAAATACTTAGTAGAAAAATAGGCTTTTCGAGGGTAATTCTTGTTTTAATTCTCCATGTACGCGGTCTTTAAAAGCCTCTATTTCGTTCCAAGACACGATTAAGAGTGGCT
>NZ_JADBVE010000358.1:0-5455 GCF_020245285.1 Microcystis sp. M31BS1 | reverse complement strand
CATTGCATAACACAAACCGAAGAGCCGTAATCAGTAATCAGTAATCAGTAATCAGGAGTCAGGAGATTATTTTTATTTAGGGCTGGCTGAATAATGGTAAAACCCTTTTAAAATAAGGCTTTTGACCTGTTAAAATCCGATGTTAGTGCCAGAAAATAGGATTAAGTAGGGAGGCACAATTATTTGTAGGATGGGTTAGCGGTAGCGTAACCCATGCGGGAGTTGGGTTTCATGCTTCAACCCAACCTACGTTCATCTTATATTTAATTCCACCCACCTACTTAAGACCTTCAAAAACCTTGCATTATCCTTCTCTTAGTACATAAACTGGTACAAAAAAGAGGGCAACAAAGCCTGAAACGACCGGCTACTGACGACCGACTCCTAACCCCACCAACAAACTTTTTCAGCAAACCCTATTTATTCTCCCCAATTCCTAATTCATAATTCCCACACCCCACACCCCACACCCCACACCCCACACCCTGCCCCCTCCCTTCTCCCCCACGCCCTACACCCTGATCACTAAAAACCGATGAACCAATTAAACTTAGAAGTTGCGGGAAAAAAAGAACGTTTAGATGCTTGGATGGGGTCACAATTGCCCGATTTATCGAGATCGAGGCTGCAAAAACTGATAGAACAGGGATATATACAGTTAAATGGTCAAATTTGCACTAATAAAAATACTAAAGTTGGTCAAGGTGATCGCTTAAAGATTACCATTCCCGACAGTCAACCCCTCGAATTAACCGCCGAGGCGATCGAGCTTGATATTCTTTACGAAGACGAATATCTGATTATTATCAATAAACCAGCCGATTTAGTGGTTCATCCGGCCCCCGGCCACGAATCGGGAACCTTGGTCAACGCTTTACTACATCACTGCCCAAATTTAGCCGGAATTGGTGGAATTCAACGCCCCGGTATAGTTCACCGTTTAGATAAGGATACCACGGGTGCGATCGTTATTGCCAAAACCGACCAGGCCCATCAACACCTACAGGCACAATTAAAAACCAAAACTGCCCGCCGGGAATACATGGCCCTTGTCCACGGTGTCCCCAAAAGCGAAACAGGTACAATTGATCTGCCGATCGGTCGTCACCGCAGCGATCGCCAAAAGATGGCTATTATTGCCGTGGAAAAAGGCGGTAGAAATGCCGTCACTCACTGGCAAATCAAGGAAAGACTAGGCAACTACACCTTAATGGAATTTCGCCTAGAAACCGGCAGAACTCATCAAATTCGCGTTCATAGCAGCCACATCGGTCATCCGATTCTTGGCGATCCCCTCTATAGTTCCGGTCGTTCCATCGGAATTAATCTACCCGGACAATTACTCCACGCCTATCGTTTAATCTTAATACATCCGGTCACGGGAGAGAGCCTAGAAGCGATCGCTCCCTTACCCGCTATTTTCCCGAAAGTTTTAGCTATTTTACGGCAGAGAAACCCCTAGCGCACAAATTGCGGCATAATCTCTGCTGCTGTCCATAATCCGTAGATACCGCGACGATGCAGGGAAACCCCCGCTTTCAGATAACCAAAAGCCGGCCCGCAGACATTAGCCGCCATACTGGTTTCATCACCTAAAGTGAAGGTATGGGTAGAAATTTTGCCTTCAAAAGTCCGCCCCGTGACTTTAACATTGGTACTTAAAGGCTTTTTCGGGTTGCGCGTATCCACCACACCCCCGACGGAAACCCGATCGCGTCCACAAATTCCAGCCAATTCCAGCATAATATCGTCCGCGTGTTCCATATTTTCGAGGCTGAGAATGCCATTGGTTTTATTTAACAGCATTTCCACTTCTGCGTCACTCATCTGGTGGGCTGTTTCTGGGTTGTAACCGGGTAAATGGGCGATATCTTCGCGAATAGTGGCACGATAAGCCTCCCAGTTGGCGATTCCCACGCCGAAGGTAATTTTAACGCTATGAATCTCTGCATAACTCTGGGCAGCTAGGGCAGCGGCCGCAGTTAACAGTCCGGGGGTAGCACCGCAGCCGGTCATGTAGGTGATGCCGGCGGCTTCTAGGTCTGCTTGCAGTGCTAAGATTTGTTCCATGGCGCTGGTGCGTTTGAGAGCATCGACTAAAACCCCGCGCCAACCTAAGCGAATGAAGGTTTTAGCGATATCGGCCATGAAATTGTTAGGTAAATTTGGTAAGGCGAGGAAATAGCCTTCTACGTCGGCAGTTTTGATTAATTCCTCGATACTGTTCTGGCTGAGACTGCCGTAATTTTCCAGATAACCGATCGAACCCTGGTCATGATAAATTTTGTTACAGGTATTGACATCTAGACCGTCTTTGTGGTATGCAAAACCGGCTTTATCGGCGGCGGCAGTCCAAAGCATTTCCTGTTTGGGGGCGAGAATTCTAGCGGCAGCCTGTCCCAAACCACCAAAACCTAAAACACCGATCCGAATGCGATCGCTGGCTGTTTGTTTATTCATATTTGTTCTGATTCCTATAGACAAAATTCTATGATCTCGGCGGTCGTGGTTCGCCGTTGCATCTCCTTTATTTTCAATTTATCGCTTCAGGTCGTCTTTTTTGTGTAGTTTTGTTAAATTGTGCCTCCTGGGTCAAGGTTCGCCCTTGACGATGAAGAAAAGTTACGGGAAACTTACAAACAATTAGAGTAGTTGGGTTACAGAATATAAAGTTTTGCTAAAATTTTAACCAGATTGCTACGATTAGCAAACTATCGTAAATTAAAACGATAGGGAGCTTTGCAAACCCCAGATCACGCCGAGAAGAGCTATGAGCATGGAAAGCCTAGAGTTTATCATCTATCCCGATGGTCGCGTTATGGAAAAGGTGACAGGCATAGTCGGTTCATCTTGTCAAGAGGTGACGGCGGCGATCGAGGCACAACTCGGGCAGCTGATGTCTCAAGAGAAAACCTCGGATTATTACCATCAAACCGTCAGCCAGTCAGAGAAAGTCAGCAACGAAGCCACTTTTAGCGACTGGTAATTTTTCATTTTTCCCAATCCCTTTATTTAAGCCACTGAAAAGCCATGTCACACTTTAGCAATATCAAAACCAAAATCCGCGATCTATCCTACCTAAAAGCCGCCCTCAGCGATATGGGGATGGAATGGAAAGAGGGTTCCCACCCCGTCAAAGGTTATCAAGGTCAAACTTTAACCGCAGAGGTGGTAATCGAGCAAGATAACAATTACGATATCGGTTTTCGCTGGAATGGCAACGAGTACGAGTTAGTTGCCGATTTACAATACTGGCAACAACCCCTAACCGTAGAAGGATTTTTAAGAAAAGTAAATCAAGGTTATGCCTACCACACCATCCTGGCAGAAACTGCTAAACAGGGTTTTCAGGTGGCAGCACAGGAAAAAAATACTGATGGTTCCATTCGTCTAGTGGTACAACGTTGGAGTGCCTAATGGCTGATTTTTCTCCCGAACGCTCTGGTTTTGAACCAGAGTTAGGGGGATTCCTAAGAGATTCCCCCGATCGCACTGGTTTTGAACCGGAATTGGGCGGTTTACTGCGCCAGAAAGCGGTTTACGTCGATGAGGTCACTTGTATCGGTTGTAAACACTGCGCCCACGTTGCCCCCAATACCTTTTTTATTGAAGGCGAATACGGTCGCTCTCGTGTCTATAATCAGGACGGTGACGAAGAAGAAATTATTCAAGAAGCGATCGAGACTTGTCCGGTTAACTGTATTCACTGGGTTAATTATAATAATTTGCAATTCCTTGAGGAAGAACGCAAACATCAAGTGATTAAACAGTTAGGTTTTCCTCAGATTCACAAGAAATTTAGCCCCGCAGATTTAGATATCTAGGGTGGATAGGTACAGCCTCATCCACCTATTATTTCCTAGAAGTCACGGCAGCGGCTCTCGATCGAATCCGCTACAGTTCTCAGGGGAAATAATCCTATCTCGGATTTTAACGACAATGAACACCCAACTGATTGATTCTCTCGCGCGAATAATTCTCTCTCTCTCCGAGGAAGAAAGAGAGTTACTGAATCGAAAAATTGAGAGCGAACAACGGGAAAATTTGCAGATTAACGCTCAAATTTTGGATTTAGAAACCCGTATCAAGCAATAGGAAAATCAATATCCCATGAGTTCGGAAGAATTCTATCCTAGATTTCGTTCTGGTGAGCTAGGGGACGCTATGGATTATTTCGAGTGGAATGTTTATTATGAAATGCTATTGGCAGCTAGAAAAGAGATAAGTTTACGATCAAATTAGATGGAGATAGCCGATTATATTCGCAAGGTTAAACGGAAATTATCTGAGAGTTCGATTGTGAACTCTTTCGCGATTGTCGATGAAAGAATTTTATTCGATCGAGGCTATTTCCGAGCGAGAGTCCTTCGATTTCAGGACAACAACTGTATAAAATTGAACCACTGAGATAAATCATGAATCCTAGAGTTAAAGAAGTTATCCCTTTGCCAAACTATCAATTACAACTCATCTTTACTAATGAAGAAAAGAAAATTTATGATTGTTCACCACTGCTCGATTTTGGCATCTTTCAAGAACTTAAAAACAAACAGTATTTTAATCAAGTAAAAATTTTAGATGGTACGGTAACTTGGCCGAACGAACAAGATATCTGTCCGGATACTCTCTATCTTGACTCCATTTCCCAAACCTAGAACAGTTCGATCGAGGAACCCCGACAACAAAAGTAACGCTCCCACTGATCAGATTTTCTTTCGCTACAGCCTTTCTCAGAGAGATGAGGTTAGTTATTGTCGCTAAAATACTTGATGAGTAAGGATTACTCTGTACTTCATCTCTAGGAGAAAGAGTGAGAAATTTTCTATTTACCCGGTGATTGCTGTGGGAAGGGAAAAGTTAGAGGCAATCGGGGCAAAATGATAAGTATTCTATATACAAACACCTTCAATACTTAAAAATATTTAAATTTACAATTGGTAATATTTATTTTTACTTAAGAATTTATTGAGAATAATTTCTATTTATTTACGAGGTGACAATACTTCCAGCGATTTTGGTATAATTTTGCATTATGCTATGGTGGGTTTTTCTGTGCTTTTTTGGACTTTTCAAGGTCTAGCTTGCCTTGAAACCATTGCTAAATCTAGACTTTCCCTTTTAGCCAAACCAAACACTTTGGTCAATTATGCCTTTTTTCCCGAACAACGTTGATCTAATTTTTGTGTAGTTTTGTTGCAAAGTCAAAATTTTTTTGACAAAATGCCCGAATTGTGGTAAAGACGAAATGACGGGATTTAGCATCATCTCTATCTGTTCTACCTCACCCTTAAGATAACTGCTAGAGTTGTTTTTTCGGCTCTTCGGTTTGTGTTATGCAATGGACGGGGGTTATAAGGGATGGAACCCTTATATAGAAAGGCATTTAGCGATTTTTGTCAATTGTTTTTGCTCTAGAGCGAACTAATCAATTAAGTCTCTTGCCAGATAAGGATTT
>NZ_JADBVE010000357.1:0-2546 GCF_020245285.1 Microcystis sp. M31BS1 | reverse complement strand
CCTGTAAACAAGCCTGATAGAATGAAGGTAACATTTTAAAATTTTGAGTGGTTGTCCTAACCACTCTATTTCTTTAGGGGGTCGTTTGGCTAGACCCCCCGCTCTATCTAGCTTGTAGCCCCTCTGTCACCCCTTGAAGTTCGGCAATGATGCCAGTGCGACGGTTGCGGTGAGGTGAAATTGAGAGACTTTCTCAGAAAGATGAAGTATAACCTAATTTGCTAGTGCCTTCGGCATCGCACTTTAACCCACAGTTTCAATCAATGTGCATGGTGCGTTCCCCAAAAATCTATTAGTGGAGTAGTAGGACTTGCATTAGGGAACGCAGCCTACCAGCTGAATTCACTGCGTTTACATGATTATGAGTTATCTAACACACGGTCGGGTGCAATGATTTGTTAGACCTCAAGTTCGATTATAGTAGCAATGGAAGCTATAATTTCCAGCATTGTAATTTCAGAAACGCTTTCTAATTTATGAATAAACCTTTGTAAATCCACCCCCCTTAGTTGAAGAGTATCAATTGCAGAAGCTTTATTCAATCCATTGATACTGTTAGGTTCAATTTTAACGTGCCAGAAATTTGCTGAAAAATATGTTTTCCAGTCTGTAATGGCAGCAATAAGCTTGATAGGAAGCTTTCCTACTGAATCGGAACTGATGACGACAGCAGGACGCACTTTTTTGATTTCTGCACCCACAGTAGGATCGAAGTTGACTAACCAAATTTCTCCACGTTTTGGCAGCTCAGGGTTAATAGTCAATGATGTCACCTGCCATTAACTGCTGCCATTCAGAATCTTGTTGATAGTGAGAGAGCATTATATCGGCTTGACTTTTGAGAATATTCCTACGTTCAGTCATTGGTAACTTCAGAAAAGCAAGACGCTGTTTTAAGGATGGAGAGATAGCTTCGGTGGTAGAAGAATCAGAACTAACTTCTTCAACCAAAATAACTACCTCAACAGTTTGTCCTACAGTCAGATCTGGAGATTCAATTTCAATTCTATTTCCCGGTAGGACTTTTGCTGTCGTGTACAAAGTTGATTTAACCATTTTAAGCCTTCTCTTTAAGTATTGTTGTTAATGTAGCTTATTAAGATCGGCGACCGCACTTTAACCCACAGTTTCAATCAATGTACATGGTGCGTTCCCCAAAATCGATCGCTGGAACAGTAGGAGCCACCTTAGGGAACGCACCCTACAAGATTGCGTTCGGCATCGTACTGCGGCTACGCCTTCACAGATAGACGAAGCCGCCTAACGGCAAAGTTAGACATTTGCTATGGAATAAACAGACGACTCACGCCTAAATAATTTTCAAGGTAAAGAGCAATTTCAATCAAGCGATCAACACATTCTTCTCGATATTCTCGTTCAATAATCCGATCAACATTTGCAAACGTAACCACAGGCAAAGAAGTTGGTAAACATTCTTCTCGGATTACCTGCTCTAAAGAATCTTCACCCTTCATACTACGGTTGGCGGTTAGTAAAATCATTTGATTCTCTTGAGCAAACCTCCAGACCACTCTATCACTGCTGTTAATTGGTAATTCAACTTCATCAAATGAAATAAAACGAATTGGTAATGTTTCAAGCCACCCTTCAGAAGTAATACTGCCAAAAAGTATGAGCGATTGCCCTTCAATATTGTGATCGATTAGAAAAATCACTGGCTTATTGCTGCTCGTTTGGCTTTACGCGCTTGCAATTTTTGCCAGGCAGAAGTATATTCAGGCTTGGGCGGCAACTTAGAAATATTAGCAATACGTTCTTGGTTACGCTCATTCCAATAATCTCGAATTTCTGCTGCTTGCTGCACAACTATTTGATACTCTGATTCTACTTCTTTGTAGTGAGCGTCAATATAAGAGATGGCTGCATCAAACTGCTCATCAGTTAGATAGAATTGATGGCGGATTAAATGACGAGGGTAATTGGCGCGAATATAGTCCATTATTTGATACAAGGTTATTCTTGTGCCAGAAATTGTTAAACCACGCTCTGTTCGAGTAATTGCGGGTTCCTGATCAGGATACAGTGACATAGTTTTGATTAGCTCCAAATGGTGTTGAGTGGCCGCTCTTTTCTGATCATATCACCCCCAACTCTGCTGGCCTCACCAATGAAAATATGGCGCATTACATTTGATTAGCGTACCCTCGTCAGCGTACTGCTACCCAGTGCCTTCGGTATCGCACTTAAACCCACAGTTTCAATCAATGTGCATGGTGCGTTCCCCAAAATCGAGCGCTGGAGCAGTAGGAGCCCCCTTCGGGAACGCACCCTACGGCGATGGCGATCTGCTACGCAGTGCCTTCGGCATCGCACTGAAACAGTCCACTACGAGAGCAGCAATTATTGTAGCGATTGTCTTAAAAGTCAAGGGGAATAAAGAAAATCTGGCGTTGCTGAATTAAGCTATGAATCAGTAAGGAATAGGCACTTCTTGAAACTTCAGATAATGAATTAATAAACGAATAGAGTATCCTAACATTTCTGTAGACTTAGAATAGCAGAGTGTTTTGCGATGCAATCGGGCT
>NZ_JADBVE010000356.1:0-5683 GCF_020245285.1 Microcystis sp. M31BS1 | reverse complement strand
TTCATTTAAAAGAGCAAGCTTTAGGAAAATTGTCTGAGCAATTTTTTGATAATTGACCACTGTTACATTTGGTAAATCGAGGAGTTGATCAAAATTTATCCACATAACCCACCTCCTGTTCTGTGTTACTATTATACCATCCTCACACAGAACCTAGAAGAGCCGTAGCCCGAATGAGGTATTCTATGAAGGTAGATCAGACAGTAATGCAATTCAGACTTGAATTGGCCGATGATGGTAATCTGACAACATTTGGCGATGACGGTTGCCAAGGGGTTTTCACTAATCTCGATGGACTTCGTTACCCTAAAAAATCCTGTATTTTTTAACAAGTCAGACTAAATCTTTCAAGGAGGACTTTAAAAATTGCCTTGGCATAAGTTGCTATTTGAGAGATAAAAATATAGAAGCAGCTGATTATTTACTAACCTACTTTTTTTAATTTTTAACGGGTTAGGACTGAGATATACTGAAATGGTTGCTTATAGATCACTACTATGGGACGTTTAGCGCTGATCAGCGTGACTGACAAAACCGGAATAGTTGACTTTGCCCGTCAGCTAACAGAAGAATTTGATTTTGAAATTATTAGCAGTGGAGGAACCGCCAAAACGCTCCAATCGGAGGGAATTCCCGTGATTAAAGTGGGAGAATATACAGGATCTCCTGAAATCTTGGGCGGAAGGGTGAAAACTCTCCATCCTCGCATCCATGGCGGTATTTTGGCTAGACGGGATTGGCAGTCAGATTTAGCGGAAATGGAGGCTAATCAAATTCGTCCTTTTGATTTGGTGGTGGTTAATCTCTATCCCTTTGAACAGACGATCGCTAATCCTGATGTTACCACCGCTCAGGCGATCGAACAAATCGATATTGGCGGTCCGGCGATGTTACGCGCCTCGGCTAAAAATTTCGCCCATTTGACTGTCATCAGTAACCCGAAGTATTACGAGCAGTATTTAAGCCAATTACGGCAAAATAACGGCGAAATCTCCCTGGAATTCCGTCAAAAAATGGCGGGGGAAACCTTCGCTTTAACCAATGCCTACGATGGAGCGATCGCATCCTATTTCGCCAGCTTAAACGGGGAAACGACGCGCTTTAATTTGGCGGGAAATGCCCTGCAAACCCTGCGTTACGGCGAAAATCCCCACCAAAGCGCCACTTGGTATGGTAGCGGTACAATGGCTCAAGGTTGGGGAAAAGCGACCTTATTACAGGGAAAAGAACTAAGTTATAACAATTTAGTCGATTTAGAAGCAGCCCGCCGTTTAATCGTCGAATTCGGCAGGGAAGAACCAGCCGCCGCTATCTTGAAACACACTAATCCCTGTGGAGTGGCGATCGGTGGTAGCTTAGTGGAAGCTTATGCTAAAGCTTTTCATGCCGATGCTATCTCGGCTTTTGGGGGTATTGTTGCCCTAAATCAAGCCATAGATGAAGCAACCGCTAAAGAATTAACGAAAACCTTCCTAGAATGCGTGGTTGCCCCCGATTGTAGCCCTGAAGCCCGGGATATCCTCGCTAAAAAGTCAAAAGTGCGGATTTTATTGCTGCCGGATTTAAGCAGGGGAGAAAAACAAACAGTAAAAGTTATCGCTGGCGGTTTTCTAGTACAAGCGGCCGATGACGTGGTAGAAACCCCGGATGAGTGGCGAGTGGTGACAGAAAAACAACCTACCCCCGCACAATTAGCGGAATTACTGTTTGCTTGGAAAGTATCTAAGCACGTTAAATCTAACGCTATTGTGGTGACAAAAAATCAAACTACTTTAGGCGTTGGTGCGGGACAAATGAATCGCGTTGGTTCGGTAAAAATTGCCCTTGAACAAGCAGGGGAAGCTGCTAAAGGTGGCTATTTAGCTAGTGATGGCTTTTTCCCCTTTGATGATTCTGTTCGCACGGCGGCCCAGTTTGGTATCGAGGCAATTGTTCAACCCGGAGGTTCTTTAAAAGATCAGGATTCGATTAATGCCGCTAATGAGTTAGGTTTAATTATGGTCTTAACAGGCATTCGTCATTTCTTGCATTAATACAAGGTTAGGGTGTGTTATTGCTTAAATTAACGCACCCCAACCAGTTATTAATTAGGGTTTGCTGAATAAATGTGAAATGTAGGCAAGGTAAGGGTTTTGTGGCTTTTCTGGCGAAACAGGTGCAAGATTTTGAGAGAATCGTGCTTCAAAACCTTGCGTCTTCATCGGCCCGCGTCCTGTAGGGGCGAAGCATTCGGGCAATAACCTATCGGTGAAACTGGAGATTTTCTATCCGAATGCTTCGCCCGTACTTTTTCAGCAAGCCCTAATTATCGGTTAATTTCCCCTATTCAATAGTTTTAAATTTCCCAAAAGCGCGAGTATGTCCAGCTTTTGGGGAACAAAGAAAATAGTGCTATATTTGGCTATTTATTTAGGTCATTTCCTCAAATGCTTTGGACAAAAATTGACCATACTTGGCGATTAATGTTTCCTCTCCAACCATTAAAAGTGTCAAAATAATAGTAAAGTTTTGTGACAAAGTGCAGTCAGATATAAGAATCTTTGCTAGAACTCCAGGACGAAATATGAACAACGAACCTACTTCGAGCAACTCTCAAACTGATTGGCAACGATTGGATGCGATGAGCGATGAAGATATTGATTTATCAGATTGTCCAGAGATTACGCCAGAAATGTTTGCTAAGGCGGTAGTGCGGCGGGGTTTACCTGCTACAAAAGCCAAGGCTCAAGTTACACTCCCCATTGATAGCGATGTATTAGAGTGGTTTAAGTCTCAAGGGCGTGGCTATCAAACACAGATCAATCAATTGCTACGAGCGTATATGGAGGCACATCAATAACAGGCAGATTCATGTTTTTGTATTTGAAAACAAGGATTGCAGCGGCATAACAAGGGATTTACCATACTTTATTAGACTGAAAACCGCTATAACAAATCACCGCACCCGAAATAATAGTAAAATTTTGTGACAAAGTGCAGCCAGATACAAGGATCTTTGCCATAATTCTGGAAAGCTTCTATGATAAGTCTCCTTAAAAGGAGATTGTTGGCAGTAAGCTAATCTGGCTAACAGGCTTTTGAGTGTGATCTGGGGGAAGTTTCTTGCGATTGCGCCTAAATGGAGTGACATACAGAAAGTTGACCCATATCGTTACTCTGAAGAGTGTTATACAGAGAGTTTCCGTATAATTAACAGTTATGCGGCAACCCTCGAATAACAGTACCTACATAGATTTAAAAGCCATGACTAGAATTCGAATTGAGCTGGTTGATGTATATTGCCGTGACACTGAGGATGTTACTGGTGCAGATGAATTTTACATCTTGGGTGGTGTCGGTTCTTACTCAAAATTAGGAGCGACAGGCGATGATCTGAAAATTCGCCCAGTCTTGACTGTTCCTATTAAAATTAACGACAAGCAGCGCAAACCATTTGGTAAAGGGGGCGGTATTATATTTGATGATGACGTACCTGAAAACAACACTTTGTACATTGCCTTGGCTGGATATGATGAAGACGCAAACAAAGACTGGTCAAAGCATGGTGAAATGGTGACGAAAGTGGGAAGTGCCATATCTGCGGGCTTAAAAGCGGTTCCCTATCCCCCTGCCCAAATTACGGGAACAATTCTTCCGCTTGCGATTGCGGGTGTAGGACTCGCAATGATGCTGGATAAAGATGATGAATTGGGACAACTCAAGCGTGATTTGCCAGTTTCAGCAATTTCCAGTGGGAGCCACGCCCAGTTTTGGACTCTCCGAAAAAAAGGAGGATGGTATTCGAGTTGGGATTACACCGTGACCTATCGAATTCACAAGGGATAATATAGCCGTAGGGTGCGTTCCCTAATCTGGATCCTACTGCTCCACTGATCGATTTTGGGGAACGTACCATGCACATTGATTGAAGCTATGAGTTTAAGTGCGATGCTGAAGGCACTGGGTAGCAGTACGCCATCGCTGTAGCAACGTGGAGGCTAGAATATATTAAGCCCTATACGTTAGATGTTGTATATGACTGAACGACTTGAGCAGGTGATCGCCCAATTACAAACCTTGTCAACCGATCAACAGGACGCGATCGCAACCCTAATTTTGGCAGAACTCGAAGAAGAAAAGCGATGGAATGACTCCTTTGCCGGCTCACCAAACTTGCTGGCTAAACTAGCAGCCGAAGCAATGGCAGAACATCGATTGGGCAAGACTCAAGAATTAGACCCAGAAACGTTGTGAAGTCTTGTACCACTGCTCGTTTTCGGGAGATGTTTGCAAATCTTCCAAAACCGATTCAAGAGCAGACCCGTAAAGCGTATCGGCAATTCAAAGAAGACCCAAGCTATCCCAGCTTGCGATTCAAGAAAGTCCATCCAAAGCTGCCCATCTATTCTGCACGCATCAATAGGGATTATCGTGCTGTCGGTCAATTAGAGGATGATACGGTGATTTGGTTCTGGGTTGGTTCCCATGCAGAGTACGATATGCTGCTGGAGCAATTGTAGTGCGATGCCGAAGGCACTACGCCATTGCCCTATGTAGCTTAAAGCTTGAGAGCCAACTAACAAAGATATGCCCAGAGGTGGGTTAGTCATCTATCGGATTAAAATGTAAAGAAAATAATCACTTATACTTCAATCTAATATCCATCCTATGCAAATTACCCTCAACCTTGATGAATCGCTTCTCAAGGAAGCCTTTCAACTGACTAACCTCACCACCCAAGAGGAACTAATGAATCTTGCTCTACAAGAATTCGTAAAATCCCGCCGTAAGAAAAACCTTCTCGACCTTGCCGGACAAATTCAATTTGCTCCAGATTTTGATTATAAAGCCCTACGTGAAACTCGTCATGTTGCTGATTGACACATCTGTGTGGATCAGCGTCTTCCGCGATCGCAGTGGTCAAGTTCGCCAGCAACTGGAAACGTTAATTGCAAATCGTGAGATTTTACTCACCCGCTTTACCCAGCTTGAACTGCTTCAAGGGAGCTTAAACGAGCAAGAGTGGACAATCCTCTCTACTTACCTCGAAGTGCAGGATTATGTTGAACTCAGTCCTTCTTCCTGGCAAGCGGCTGCACGTATTTACTATGATCTGCGTCGTCAAGGATTGACTGTTCGCAGCCCAATTGATTGCTGTATTGCTCAAGCGGCACTGGAAAATGATCTGCTTCTGATTCACAACGACCGTGATTTTGAAACCATTGCTCAAGTGCGATCTCTTCAAAATCTCCGTTTTCAGCCCTAGGGTGCGTTCCCTAATGGGGGTCCTACTGCTCCACCGATCGATTTTTGGGAACGCACCATGCCCATTGATTGAAGCTGTGAGTTTAGTTGCGATGCCGAAGGCACTGGTTGGTCTATCGGCGCGTTACGAGGGCAAGCCTAATCGTAATCAAATTCAGAATGGTACAGTCACACGAAGGTGGTATTGGAACAGTGGAAGAATGCAAACTAAAACCTGGGCTTGGAGCGCAAATTGGTGAAACTATCTTCATCGAAAATTTTGGGTCTGAAACCCCGTCGTTCTACGACGGCTTTACTGTTAAATAGGGTTTGCTGAAAAAGTAAAAAACAAAAACTCTCAAAAATCAGCCCGAATTTAAGATAAGTTTTTCTGTTGAGAAATCAGCCTTTTTATCATCTTTTCTAATCAAAGAGGGATGAATAAAGCTAAATTTAGATG
>NZ_JADBVE010000355.1:0-10974 GCF_020245285.1 Microcystis sp. M31BS1 | reverse complement strand
AAGACAACTTGATTATAAAACTCAGTTGTATGGTTCGGAATTAATCATAGCCGATAGGTGGTTTCCTAGCAGTAAAACCTGTTTTAATTGTGGGTACAAGAAAGAGTCTCTATCTTTAACTGAAAGAGTTTTTGAGTGTGAACAATGCCATGCAGTTTGCGGTCGAGACTTGAACGCTAGTCTGAATCTAGCTTCTTTGGCGGTGAGTTCCACCGTGTCAGTTTGTGGAGTAGATAGTGCCGACACTACTACAGTGAAGCAGGAAGTTAACGTCAAATTTGCTCATGAGTAGATTTGAGTAAGTTTAACAGAACGGAAAACACGAGACAGAAAACTATTTAAGCGAGATGGGTTTACCCTGGACTTCCATCCGTCCGGTTTATATCTACGGACCGGGCAACTATAATGACCTAGAAGCTTGGTTTTTTGACCGTTTGGTTCGTAATCGTCCTATTCCTATACCCGGTCATGGGGAACATTTTACCCAATTTGGTCACGTTGTCGATCTGGCCAAGGCCATGGCCGCAGTATTGGGTAATTCTCAGGCTATCGGTCAAGTGTATAATATTTCTGGCGATCGCTATGTAACTTTTAACGGTTTAGCGAAAGCTTGCGCGGCAGCCATGGGGAAAAATGCCGAGGAAATCGAGATTGTTAACTATAACCGCTCAACTAAACTTACTCAAACTTACTTAAAAGCTTGAAAGCTTAGTCATTCGTAGTGGGTCAAGCACTACAGGATTAAACGGCAAACCCTTTATTCCCTGGTCAATGACATCAGGAATTACTTTTCTAATGATGTTAAATGCTCCATTGACATCGGCATTTAACAACTGATTTGTTCCCATTTTATAAAGTCCCCTAGCTAACCTTTTTCCCTTAAATAATGGTTTTTCTTCACCATATTTAGGTAACTCATCCCTATCTAAAGCACTGGATTGTGAGGTATAGGATTCTTCAGTTATTATGACTTTTATTCCTTTTAATTGAGCTTTGTAGGTTAACATTTCTATTAATCTATTATGGGGAATATTGACAAATTGTTGATTATTCCTTTTTCCTAGATTAAGAGATTGTTTCATCCGCTCATTATGCCCAATTATTAATGTCCCTATTTGATGAATAATACACCAATCTATTACTTTTTTACTGGCTGTGTGTAGATAATTTTCTACTCGACAGTTTCGTTTATGGGTTAGGAGTATCAATCTCTTAGATGAGGGTTGATTATTTCTGGTTTTCAGTTGAGATTGTAAGCGGGAACGTTGTTTGTTGTAGAAGGTGTTAATTGCTTTTAACGGTCTGCCATTTACCAAAAGAGGTGCTACACCTGTTTGATTTGTAGTTACAGCCATTAAGTTATTAACTCCTAAATCTATCCCAGCTATCTCTTGTTTATCTGTGGTTTCCGACCGTCTTTCATAGACTATTTCAATTACATAACAGCTACTTTTGGGGACAATTCTCACTTCAATTATTTCTCTTAGGGAGGTGGTAATTTTTAAGTCGCTCATAGACAAGTGACAAATTCCTTCTTTTAGAGGTTTTTTATAAATTGATTCCTGAGAATATATTAGCAAGTTTCTTCCTTTGGTTTTGTCCTTATACTTAATAATTTTAGGTTTTCCTAAAAATTTTTCAGGGTGTTTTTTCCAAGCTCTAAAAGCGGCAAAATAACTAATCCAAGCCTGATCTAATCTTCTGATTATCTGCTTGCTCACTTTCGTGGGTAAAGCTAAATAATCTGAGGTTTTAGATACCAGATGATAGAGTTGATTAAAACTCAGTTTTTGGGAGTTTTCAAAGAAATATTGGCGATAATGGTAGTTAGCTAGATTGAACAAGTTTTTTGACAAAAAGGCATAATGGTCGATTTCTGACCAGAAGGGATGGTTTTGACTGATAATATGACGTTCAACTAGCTTCATGTCTTGATTATACCTGATAACCTTCTTAAAATCTATCGGTGGCCAAAGTTCAGCAATTCTCATTTTAAGGTTTCATGACATTAAAACCCCTGCACCTAGAGGGGTTAATAATTCTTAACGAATCTCTAGATCGCTGAAACAACGCAAAATCGTTTCAAAATGAGAATTGCTGGACAAAGTTACTTATTTTAGTTATCTAGCTACAGAAATGAGTAACTTTAAAAAGCTTTAGGTAGGTTTTTGGTTTCTGTGGTTAACCCCAAAAAATTTGACTTCGGCAAAAAGAAACCTTTCCCCCTGCGGGTTCAACATTTTTACGCTGATATCAATAAAGCTACCTGGGAGTTAAACTGGCAGCCTGAATATGATCTCGTCAGTGGTTTAACAGACTCCTTCCAGAATGATTATCTCGCTTCCGGTCGCGATCGGCAAGAAATAGACTGGGCGATCGATGACCAGATCTTGGCAAACCAATAAAATTAATTTTTTGGTGGGAGTGGGGAAGTGGGGAAGTGGGGAAGTGGGGGAATTTCAACTAAAACCCCAACACCCTAAAACCCTAAAACCCTAACCCCCAAACTGACGCAGCTTTAACCAGTTATTGGACATCCCACCAACCGAAGGCCGGCCCGACAAAACGAATAACTAGCCAAACCCCGGCTAAAACTCCTATACCAATCCAGGCACCCCTAGTGGTTAACTTGTAAGCTTGGGATGCTTGACTTTTGGTAATCGGTAGCCAAGGCAGGATATTTTCTTCCTGTCCATACTTATCACCCAGGGCCGATTGACGACGTTTTGATTCACCCATACTAATGTCAGTTATTAAGAGGTTTTTCTCTGATTGTATATCGAAAGACAACCGCCTACACCCAATCCTACTGCGTGCAGGGGGGCGATCGAAACTGACGGCTGATGACCGACTGTTATAAAATTAAAGGTTGCGACTGAAACGAGAATAATTATGGCAACCATTAACAGTAATTACTTAAAACTAAAAGCGGGTTATCTTTTCCCGGAAATTGCCCGACGAGTCCAAGCTTTTGCGGCAGCCAATCCCGATGCTAACATTATCCGTCTGGGGATTGGCGATGTCACCGAACCTTTGCCCCAAGCTTGTCGCGAGGCCATGATCAAAGCAGTGGAGGAAATGGGCGATCGCTCTAGCTTTAAGGGTTACGGGCCCGAACAGGGTTATGCTTGGTTAAGGGAGAAAATCGCCGTCCATGATTTTCAGGCTCGCGGCTGTGATATAAATGCCGATGAAATCTTTATTTCCGACGGTTCTAAGTGTGATACGGGCAATATTCTCGATATTTTTGGAGATAATAACTCGATCGCTGTTACTGACCCAGTATATCCCGTTTACGTCGATACTAACGTTATGGCTGGACACACGGGAGAGGTCAACGAACGCGGCGAATACGAGGGCTTGATTTATCTGCCAATTACCGCCGAAAATAACTTTACTGCCCAGATTCCGACGGAAAAAGTCGATTTAATCTATCTCTGTTTTCCCAATAATCCCACCGGGGCCACGGCTACCAAAGAACACTTGACAGCTTGGGTTAATTATGCTAGGGCAAATGGATCGATTATCTTTTTTGATGCAGCCTACGAGGCCTTTATCACCGATGCCAGTTTACCCCACTCCATCTATGAAATCGAGGGGGCGCGGCAATGTGCGATCGAATTTCGCTCTTTTTCTAAAAATGCCGGTTTTACCGGGACCCGTTGCGCTTTAACCGTGGTTCCCCAAAGTCTGATGGCCAAAGCGGCCGACGGCAGCGATGTGCAACTCTGGAAACTGTGGAATCGTCGGCAATCGACCAAATTTAACGGCGTTTCCTACATTGTCCAACGGGGGGCCGAGGCGGTTTATTCCCCAGAAGGACAAGCACAAGTACAAGAACTTGTCAAGTTTTATTTACAAAATGCAACAATTATCCGAGAAAAATTAACCGCTGCTGGTTTAGAAGTCCATGGCGGCGTAAATGCGCCCTACGTTTGGGTAAAAACGCCCCAGGGTCTATCGAGTTGGGATTTCTTCGATAAACTGCTACATACCTGTAATGTGGTGGGAACCCCTGGATCCGGCTTTGGGGCCGCCGGAGAGGGTTATTTCCGGCTGTCGGCTTTTAATAGTCGTGCCAACGTCGAGGCCGCTATGGAGAGAATTATCGATAAATTTCAAGGCTAATGGTCAAAAGAGGGATGTTTGCGGAAGCATCCCCCAACAACCCCATCGGGAATTGATAGACTGTTGACACACCCAATTTTTCGGTAACTACTCACCGACAACGGCTCACCGATGCGACCCTTTTGGTTAGAATCCTTACAGGTAGAAAGATTAACGATCGCAATTGCTGGCCTACCAGCACATCTGCAAGGGATCAAGTTGGTGCAGTGGTCAGATCTGCACTGCGATGAACAGCATTTGCCTGTAGCTGTCCTGCAAGAAGCGATCGCCATTACTAATCAGGAAAAACCCGATCTCATCTTCCTGACGGGGGATTTTATTACCGATAGTCCCCAGCCAATTTTTACCCTGGTAGATAGCATAAAAGCTCTCGAAAGTCAAGGGGGTATTTATGCTTGTTTAGGAAATCATGACAGTTATCTTCCCCACGCCAGGGAAACGGTGAGATCAGCCTTAACTAGCGTGGGAATTCGGGTACTCTGGAATGAAATCGCCACACCCTACGGCGAAAATTTTCCCATCGTCGGATTGGCCGATTATTGGTCCGGGGAATTTTTCCCGCAAATCCTCGAGCAAATTTCCCCCGATATACCCAGACTCGTTCTTTCCCACAATCCCGATACAGCCATGATTTTAAAGGATTGGCGCGTGGATTTGCAGTTATCCGGTCATACCCACGGAGGTCAAGTGACTATCCCCGGTATCGGTTCCCTACCGATAGTTTTAGGGAAACTTAGGCGATCGCTGCCCGAACCCTATGGTCAATGGGTTCCCCTTCACCGGCAGTTTAGCAGAGTAGTCCGATACTGGCAATGGTCCGAGGGATTTCATCGAGTCGGGGAAAATCAATTATATGTCAATCGAGGCTTAGGAACCTATTTTCCCGGTCGTCTTTTTTGTCCCCCCGAAGTGACGGTAATTACTTTGATCAACGGCAGTCAGTCTTGAATCAGTGATCAGTGATCAGTCGTCAGATTTGAGTTTTCAGTGAACAGTATTAAATAGAAGTTTCCTAATGTCTTTTCACTGTTTACTTTTTTACTGATCCCTAATACCCAATTATTTTCTATACATTGAGCAGCAATCCATAGATCATTCATGGGTATGGGTCGTCCTTTGCGCTTCAAAGCTAACCGAGTTTGAGCATAAACCGAGGCAGTTTCTTTCCCCAATGGTAAAACCGTACAGGCTTCTATAAAATCCAAATAACGAGGTAAATTTTGTAAGGGGCGCGTGGAATTTTCCGCACCAAATAGTAACTCTCCCACCACACCCATTGGTAAAATGATTTCTGGTAGTACCAGCACTCTTTTAGTAACCCCTACGTCTCCATTTAAAAAACGAATTGCTGCAGAAGTATCTAAGGCAATTTCACCACTCATTGACATCTACCTGACGACATTCTGTTTTAATGGCTTGTTGTAGTCCTTGTGCCTCTGAATCGCTTAAAATGCCTGAAAACTTGGCCAGAGGATGACTGTTGCCTGTTGCCTGAACTCGATGTAAAAAATTTAATACGGTTTCTATTAGATCATCAGGTGCTTGTTCGAGTTCTTGAATTAATTGTTGACGATGGTTCATAGACAGTCTTAACGAGTAATACAGTAAATGTGATGGCTACCTTGAATTCTCAATGACGTTCTCAAATTTTGGCGAACTTTTTCCCAGAAATAGATCTTAATTGACTCATCTGAATTTCGGAGATTATTCGATCGCCTAGTAATATTGTAGGCTGATAATCGTTGCCGTTGCCTCTGGATTGGTAATTCTGCCATCTTTCGGGAGTGATAGAATGCGAAGTATCCCCCGCAACAAGGAATTTAGTTTATGAGTCAATCGGGAGAAACCGTCACCTATTCCCTAGAAGCCATCCTGACGCGGATCGAGGGAAAGATCGATCGAATCGATGATCGCCTGACAAAACTAGAGGTAGGACAGGCAAAATTAATCGAGAAAGTCGAGGGAATGGATAAGCGGTTAGAAAGGCTAGAAAACGAACAATCGGGGCTAGTTAAGGATATATCCGATTTAAAAGGGGCGAAATCGCTGATTATCCCCGTAACCGTCGCGATTATTACCGCCATACTCACGGTTTTCCTTCGCTCTTTACCCTCTCCCTAGACGAATCGCGCCCGGCCTAGAAATTGCCAAGTCTAGCGGAACGATCGCCAGCTGGCGGGGGTTAGGGAGATGGACAGAAATTCCTTTTCCATTCGCCCGCAGGTAAGCTGTTGACTATCTAAATTACTGGTTAAGACTGTCTATGAGTGCCGGAGTTGGGAGCGGGGAGAGGTAGTTCGAGCATTTGTACTAAACTTTTCAAGACGCGGTTTCAAGGCAGTACAGCTTATCTATACCAGGATTTCGGCAAAACATGAAAATTATCGCCTACACCTATACCAATCCCCTGCTTGATAGTCCCCCCGATAACTCGATTTCGACCTATTCTCCCGAACAAGTGTATCAGGATTTTGGCGATCGCTCACAACGGCAGCAACTGCTCCGCGATTGTCAAGGAACTCCCCCCCGACTGCTGATCCTACGTCGCCTAGCAGAATTGGGAGACAATGGCACAGAAGTTAGCAAAATTTTACAATCCTTAGAAGCCCTCGACATAGATATAATTGCCCTAGAAGACCCAGATTATAAGCTGAATTTTGCCAAGATTCTGCAAGAAATATCAAAAAACGAACTAAGTAATCGTTTAAAAGCAGGTCACGCTCACAATCGTCTGCAAGCTTTGCCTCCCCCCGGAAAAGCACCCTACGGTTATCGTCGTGGCAAGGAGCGTTATATACTCGATCGCAGTACCGCACCGGTAGTCAAAGACTTTTTTGATCGCTTTTTGATTTCCGCTTCCCTGCGTTCCACGGTGCGCTATCTAGAAAAACGCTACGGCAAAAAGATATCGGTAGCTACTGCCCATAAATGGCTAACTAATCCCGTTTATCGCGGTGATTTGTGCTATCTCGGTCAAGATATTATCCCCGATACCCACACCCCGATTATCTCCCGGGAAGAAGCAGCCCAGATCGATCGCATCCTGAGAAATAATCGCAAATTACCCCCCCGCAGTGCCAGCGCCCCGCGTTCCTTAGCGGGTTTAGTCGTCTGTAATCAATGTCAATCGGGGATGACGATTACCAAAGTGACAGCGCGAGGAAAAGGCACAGAATACCTCTATTTGCGACCTTTGCAATGTCCCCGGACAAAAAAATGTTCGGCGATCGCTTATGAAAAAATTCTTCGTAGCACAATCGAGCGCATTTGTCAAGACCTACCAGCGACGATCGCTCAGATATCTTTACCTGATTTAGAGACGATCAAACGGGGAATGAGCGAGGAAATAGGGCAAAAAAACGATATTTTGTCGCAATTGCCCTCCCTAGAAGCGGCGGGAATTTTAGATCAAGAAACGGCTAATCTCAGGGCCTATAAACTTAAAAACGAGATCGCACAGATTCAAGGACGTTTAGACCAATTACCCCCCGATAACCTGACTATTATCGCTCGTGCCGTTGCTTTTCCGCAATTTTGGCGAGATTTATCGGAAATCGAGCGTCGTTTTTATTTTCGCGAGTTTATCCGTCGCATCGAAATCGAGAGAGAAACGGCTAATAATTGGCATTTACGTTTAATCTTCGTTTTTTAAGCAGGTGGGTATTAAAAACTTTCAGATCCCCCCACCTATCGGCACCCCCCTTATCAAGGGAGGCAGGGGGGAGCCAACCTAAAATCCATTTTTAATTTAATTATAACCAACTACTTAACAGTCTGGGACAATCTTAAAGTTAGCTAAAAATTGAGGAATTTTTGAGTGATCAATGCTAAGAAAAAGGCCAACAGCGATCGATCTCAACTATGAGCAATAACAAAAGATTAACTAGGTATAAAAAAGGGCGAAAATCCTCCCGGACAAAACCCCACCTTTACGATTATCACTATAACCAACCCGGGACGATGCCAGGGTTAATCACCATCGATGAAAATGCCGTTGCTACCGAGATATTTTTAATTAATTATAACCGTCAACAAGCGACTATAGTTAACAATCTCTTACCTCAAGACTGTCTTAAATATTTATCCAATGATTCCATCTCTTGGATCGATATCGTCGGTTTGGGTAATGAAGATAAACTGCAAGAGTTGGGGGAAATTTTTCATTTGCATCCCTTAACCCTTGAGGATATAGTCAGTATTCCCCAAAGACCAAAAGTGGAAGAATGCGAGAATTATATTTTAATTATAGTGCCAATGGCCATCCTGATCGATCATCAGGGTTTTTTGTTAGAACAAATCAGTTTAATAGTCGGGAAGAATTATGTTTTAACCGTGCAGGAAGAAGGACAATACGATTCTTTAGAGGGAGTTAGGGAAAGAATCCGTTTAAATAAAGGTTCCATCCGGCAGCAAAAATCGGGTTATTTAGCCTACGCAATTTGGGATGCTATTATTGACGGTTATTTTCCTGTTTTAGAGTCCTACGGAGAAAGAATCGAGGAGTTAGAAAACGAAATTTTAGCTAGTCCCACGGAGCAGACTTTATCAAAAATTTACCAACTACGTCAGGAATTACTCTCCCTGCGACGAGCAATTTGGCCGCAAAGGGATACCCTCAATGCTCTTTTACGGGATGAGTATATTGTCATCGATACAACGATTAAACCCTATCTAAGAGACTGTTATGACCATGTGGTACAAATCCTCGATGTTATCGAAAATTACCGGGAATTCGCCAATGGTTTAATGGATTTTTACCTTTCTTCCGTGAGTAATAAAATGAACGAGATTATGAAAACTTTAACGGTAATCTCGACTATTTTTATCCCTCTCACCTTCATTGTCGGTATTTATGGCATGAACTTTAATACTGATAAATCTCCCTATAATATGCCCGAATTAGAATGGTATTGGGGCTATGTGTTCGTCTGGGTGTTGATGCTAACCGTTGCTTTCAGTTTAATCATTTTCTTTTGGCGACGCGGCTGGTTTAAGAACCTATCGACAGCGAAGAAAAGATAAACTGTTAAGCAGATTAGACAGACTGGATTACCTTGCCGGCATCTAGCAAGAGAAAATGGCTATTGCAGAGAAATTAATAGTTTAGTGTCGGCGGTATTTTTTAACACTTTCAGTTGATGGCTTCTCATTTTGTCCAACCAACTATAGTGCTGGCTGTGACATTGATAGACGATATCGATGTCACCAATCTCTGACTTAACCTGAGCCAAGTAGTTTTCTAGTTCGCTAATTTTCATAACCAATCTCGCTTGCGCTGAAGGACATCAACCCCAAACCAAGAATTATCGCTAAAGGATAGGGGTGACTACAGTTACTATTATAGGCCGATCATAATTCCTAAAAAAGTTCTTATCTAACAAAGTTAGCTAATGTCAGGGTTAGATGATATTGGCGAAGTTTCTTTCTAGTCGTCTAGGGGGCAGCACCATCCCTAGGCAAACGGGCTAATTTACCGAAGAATGGCCGCAGTAATGCCCAAGCAATGCCGATAATCGGGCCAAGTCAAGAAATAAAAAATGCTCGATATTGTCTTTCCCTTCGCCCAGCTTCGATAATTAATTCTTTTTTCATTACTTTTTAGTCTCTGGGGGTGGCTGTTGAGAAGCTGCCGCAATCGCTTGATTTAAACGAGTTAATTCCTCCTTAAATTTTGGTTCTTGGGGATAGTCTTTGACTAATTTTTCTAGGAGACTTTTCGCCCCAGAAACGTCTTGAGTTTGTAATCTTGTTCCATAAAGAACTAGCATCACTTCCAGATTGTCGGGATATTTTTGATATAACTTTTCTAAAGGTTCTCTGGCTCCGATAAAATCTTTTAACTGTAAACGAGCTTGGGCTAGTCCTTGCAAAGCAGTGGGGTTATCTGGTTCACGTTCGAGAATTTTCTCGTAACCTTTGACCATTTCTTCTAATTTTTCGGGAGGAATAGTTGCCTCTTGCCCGGGTTGATTGCCTTGGGGGGAATTAGAATTATTATTTTTCAATAAACCTAAGGTTGGCACCACCATTAAAGCCAGAAATACTAAACCAGAGGAAACAATTAAGACTCGTTTGAGCGTATCGTTATTTTTTTGGGGCATACTTTTTAAAGATTAGAGATAAGATTAATTATTGGTGACTCGATGAAATTCGTGACCCCAAAGATTATAAGCCCAAATTCCCAAGCCAAAACTACCTAAGCAGAGGAGGGTGAGCATCAGGAAAACTTGCCACCTATTGTAACCTGCTTCCTGAAGTTCTAGACGACCAAGGATAGTGGCGGCTAAGAGGATTAAAACTCGACTAAATACCGCCCACTTGTGGAAGATAAAAACTACCGCCAAAGACCAGCCGAGAATTGATAATACAGCACTAATATCGTTTTTAAACCAACTGCGGAAAAATACCGGCATTAAGTGACTAAACAGAGTTAATCCTAGGGCAATTGAGAGGATAACCCCTACCGCTAGGATATAGATGATGATTTCTAGCCATTCGCTAGTGAGAGTCCAATTCATCTCATCACCGCGGGCAAGTAACCAATCACTCCATGATAAACGCTCATGGGCGATCGACCAGCCAAACACCCCATAGACCGATGGAATCAGAAAAGTAAGTAGTATAATACGCCAAAACATAATCAGTTATCAGTTATCAGTTATCAGTTATCAGTTTTGAGTTATTAGTTATCAGTTTTGAGTATTAAGGTTCTTCGTTACTTGGTATGGTTCGATAGGGGGGCATAAATCGACTAAATCCTTATCTGGCAAGAGACTTAATTGATTAGTTCGCTCTAGAGCAAAAACAATTGACAAAAATCGCTAAATGCCTTTCTATATAAGGGTT
>NZ_JADBVE010000354.1:0-13040 GCF_020245285.1 Microcystis sp. M31BS1 | reverse complement strand
TTTTGAGTGAACAGCCAATAAACTCAGCTATTTCTCGTTGAGTTTTTCCGTCGTTCAGCAAGAGAAACATTAAAATTCTTTCCCTAACTTCTGCTCTTTCTTCTTCTTTAAGAGCTTTTTGTAAGTTTTTCTTTTCTTCTACATCTAGGAAATCTTTAGCTGGCATAAGTAGAATTTTTCTCAAGTTACTATTTCTATTTTAGGTGGTTTAAGTGCGTTTTAGCTTATTAGTGGGACTTAGGCGTTTTCGGTCAGCAAAAAAGGCTCAAACCATTACGGGACAAAGGGTTAACCTCGATTTATGATTTTCCTTGATCTATCTGGGTTTCAGCGATTTTGGGCTTCTCGAAGTAAATCCCAAGCGGGGATTGGAGTTGAGGCTTTTATCGATTTGTTTTTTGTCTAAGTCCCATTAGGAGGAACAATTCAGGGAAGTCGAGCGACGGTCGAGCGAGTCGAACCCGTTCCTTTTCGTTTTGTCACCAAAGCACCGATCCCCGTAACGAGCAAGATCCCGGTAATCCCGCCTGGTTCGGGAACCACCACCACCTGAGTGCCTACGAACGCGCCGAACTGCTGGTGAACTGCGGCGGTGGGGTGAAGTCCATCATAGAACAAATATTCATCCGGATTCGTGCAAACCGTCGTCAGATCCACACAGGGATCGGTGGTGTTTGTTAAACTGAAACTACCAGGCGAATTGGTGATCGAGGCAAAATAACTAAAGGTATCGATCTCGATCAGATTGATCGTCGGATCATTGCGAAAAGTTGTCAATGAATTCCGTAAAAGGGCATTAAACTCCACGCTAACCGCCGTGGCCGCTGCGCTCGCCCCCGACACCCCCCGCGTCGCCTCTGGTGACAGCCCTAAATCTGGCAGATTGGGAACCAGGATATGAACAGCCCCCGCACTTTTCAGTCCCCCGATAATCGTAATAAGATCGCCAACTGCCCCCGTCAAGGTTGCGCTCGCCCCGGCACTATCCCCTGCGAGTTTCTGTCCGGCCGCATCGCGAGCGTTATTACTCCCCCCCCAAACCATGTACAGGGCGCTCGATGGGGCGATTCCCCCCGTACTCGTTTGAAATAGGGCAAATTGGTTTAGTAAGCTGGGCGGAGTCGGCGGGGTGGTTCCCAGAGGCCCAGTTCTTGCGCCCCCGAATGCGAAATTCGTCCCTCCCTCTAGGTACGGAGATGCGCTAACCCCCAGACGGGCTGCCAAGGTTTCCACCCAGGTCGGCCCATTGGTCAAGCGACCGCTTTGGTACGCTAGGGAAGGCATCAAACCACCGAAGGGAACGGGTTGATAGTTCGGGTAGGTGGCGATGGCCACGTTACCGCTATCGGTCAAACTGTCCCCGAAGGCGAAGAGATTACTAAAGGTACTGGCCGAGGCGCTCACCGGAATTGTCGCGAGGGCTAGACCGAGAGAAAGGGCGGGTAGTTTCGAGAGAAGCATGGGGATTTTATCCTGTGGAAAAGCGTTTAAAAGATAATTATTCTAGGACTTAGGCATTGACAGGATCGACCAAATATGGGGTATGGGTTTCGGGCATTTTAACGTGCTTTTTTGATGATTTTTAAGTGATCGCTATTGATCAGAAGTTAATCGCTAAAAGTCTGAAACGACGGATTTTCGTTCATATACATCATGGTGAAATTGTACAGTGCGTAAGTCCTATATTCTTCAAATTGAATACCGAATTCACAGTTCGATAAACAAGGGATAGTTTCTTGGTTTTGTTGGGTATCGATGAGAGTCAGGCTTTTCACTTTCCCACCCAGGGCGATATCGATACCAGGGACGCGAACAATACTGGCAAGGGTAACATGGATGCGAGATAAGGGATTCGGAGTTTGGTTTATTTTAATAAACGCTCTCGCCTGGCAGGTATTATTAGGAGCGCGAAAGGTTTTCACGGTAATCAGTCGGTTGATGCCATTATTTTTGAGTCCATTGATTTCTAGGATCACTTGATTTCCCGATACAGACTGACTCGCAATACCGAAAGCTGGCTGTTCCATTTCGAGCAGATTTTCCGTCTTTTTGTTTTCCAGTTTCCAGTAGGGATACACGGGATTACTGCCTTGCGGAGAACAATCTGGGGCGAGGCGAATCCCGTAGTGAACCTGGTTGCCATTATCACTTTTAGAGATATAAAAAACACTGGTGTATTCCTGGGCAGTTAGAGAGGAACAAAGGGAAAGAATAAAAGCAGAAATCAAATACAGAGTGACTACATTATGTTTCTTTTTCATGGCGATCATTGATGAGAAGTTAAATGAATTTGATAACCGTAATATACAATACTGGGAATCAGTAAAATGCCCCAGGTTAGCACATCACTATTGATCCCGAAAATATAAGTAACAATGTTGGGAATAATATGGGGGAATACGATTCCAAAAATTACCAGAAAAATTGCAATTGCGATCAGAAAGATTCTTCTAAAATCTTCTGGGCGATTCTGATAATTTTTCCAAGCCAATAAAGAACCGTACACTGGATAGATCAAAAAGGCGAATAAATCCAAGCTTCCGATTAGATAATCATTGCCAAAAACTAAATTTAAGGTGAGTAAATTATAATAGTATCGCAGAGGTATCCATAACATAAATACTAGGAAAGAAATTGTTAGTAATTTAAGGTATCGGTGATAATCTCGAATGTCCGATCTTTCATAAATTACAAGCATTGGCCAAAAGATTAAGCTAACGCTAGTTATAATAAAAAAGGAGAGAATATAAAATATTCTACTTGTGGAAAATACATTATTTTGTTTTTTCCAAGTAGAAAATGATAGACCTTTTTTCATGAATGTGTAGTATCCTTGTTTTTGTTCTGGAGACAGATTTGTTTGGCGATCTCGAAAATTAATTAGAGCTTTTCCAAGGTTTTCTTTGCTGATGGTTAATTGGTTTCCGTTAATAATGCGATCAACATCGATAATGTTATCGGGTATTTGTTGAATTTGTTTGATCGCCGTTCGAGAAAGTTCAATCGTAGATTGCGCTTGATTGTTGAGTTCTAACAACATCATGTTATTAGAAGTAGTTTCAACAAATGTCAGAATAGCTGAAATAACAATCATGATACAGCAGTTTCTAAAAAAACTTGATCGTCGTCGAATCAAAGCACTAGCTTGATAAAGATTAACTAGAACAACACCAAAAGCCAAAAGTGAAAAAAGGATGAGATGAGGATATAGCTGACAATAGAAGATCCATCGGTCATTTTCACGAAACTCTAAGTATATACTAGCAGGGAAAATGATTACAGGGATGCCAAAAACTAAGGCTTTGAATAGGAAAGATAAAAATCGGTTCATAGTTTCTCCGTTTGCTGATTTATTCAGCAATCAAAATTATTTGTCTTGGTAGTTGAAAAACAGATAAATGGCTAGTCCCGTCAATATGGGGACAAGTATCCATGTTCCGATGTTAGGAGTATTTAAAAAGAAGGTTCGATCGAGTATATCGGTTAGTCCATAGCCAATCCACAGAGAAACACCGATCGACACAATTGTTATTGTTATAATAAGCATTCTATATTTATGTTGTTGTCGAATCGTTTGACAAAGAGTAAAGACAAATAAAATGGAAATCACTAAATACACAAAAGGTTCTAACGGTTTCATCCACTGTAAACCAGTGTAACCAAAAAGTATATTCTTGGTTTTTACGACATAATAAAGTCTAAAAGGAATCCAAAAGACGACCATTACTTGAGCAAATACTAAATACTCAAAATATCTACTTTGATTATAAAATTTTCTGAAATCTTGATTTTGTACCCACAGAACGAAAAATGATAAACCTGTAAAAGTGATCGCCCAAAAAGTATAACCGTACAACACGCGGCTCAGAGAAGACCAGTTTTTTTGTTCTTTCCAAGTTGTCAAATAATCTAAACCAATTTCCATAAGTTGATGAAAGCCTTTTGCCTGCTCTTCCGGGATCTGATCATCCTTTTTAATCGCAATATAGTTAGACAAGGATTCTTCAAGGACTGCCTTACTGATCACGATGTGGTCTTTCTGAAAAATCTTTTGCGTATCTAGGATATCTTTCGGTATTTTTTGAATATCGGCGATCGTGTTTTTGTTCAAGGTCGATAGATCGATACGTGCTTGAGCCGTTTTATTAAGCTCTAATAGAAGCATATTGGAACCATTCATATCTATCATCAAAGGGACGATAGAGATGGCTAACACCACGAATAGGCTTAATCGTAAACCTCGATCTGCTCTGTTGATAATTTGCGTAAAACCTTTATAAACAAGCCATAGAGCCGCCCAAAACATAAAAAAAGGATATAGGATAATATGGGGATATAGTTTTGCGTAGAATATAGCTTTATCCCAACCAAATTCATAAAGGAGGCTGAGAGGTAAACCCAAGACTCCTACTATTCCCCCTATAATTAGGAGAATACGCCATATAAGAGACAATTCGGACTCGGATAAAAACTCTTTCCAGGTGGCTAAGGGAACTGCGGGGTTAGGAACGATAACGGGTAGCCAATGTCCTCCAGGAAATTTCTCTGGTTTATCATAGGTTTTTTGCAGATGTTGTCGTGCGTTACCCACCGAGACAAATAAAGATTTGTTTCGGGAGAAGGAATCGAGGAAATATTTCAGGAAATCGATCGCCATCTGATTATCAATTTCCTCTTTCATCACGATACTTTGCGGTAAGCGTAACTCTGCCAATTGAGCGGCAATTCCCAAGCCATCACAAGAGTTAAAAATCGCTAGATACAGTCCGTTTTGTATAGCAACTTCCAACTGTTCTTTTATATCATCAATAGTGATGCTCTCCCGCTCATTGAGATGCAAAACTCCTTTCCCTTCATCATTCGTTTCACTATGGCCGGCATAAAAGATAATATTCCAGCTTTTAGGTTCAGCTAATACGTTTTTTAATTCATCTAAGGTTGGCTGTTCTAAAGATTTTAGTGTCGCACCATGTTCTCGGACGCTGTTCAGTAATTTTGAGTCCTCATCGAGGGTAATGTTGTCATCGGAACCTAATATCATCAAGATACGAACTTGGGGATGTTGTCTAATCTTTCCCCATTTTTCAGGGGGTTCATATTCTGGGGGTCCGATAGCGATTTCCGCTTGAGGGTAGTGTTTAGAGAATAAATCCCAGGCTTGCCAAGGAAGTTTTTTTAAGAGAAGATCATCGGTTTGAATAGTAACTTGAATTTCGGCTTCTGATTTATCAAGATATCGAGATTGAGTTAACCAATCTCGAACCTTTTGCCAGTCTTCCTCCGAGTTAAGCCAATTGTTCAATTCGGTGATTAAACTTTGATAGGAGTCCAAATAATTATTAGAAACTTGATTATTATTATCCGAACTATTGTTACCCGAATTATCTGTGGGTATAGTAAAAGCATCATCATTGTCTTCATTATCCGGTTTTCTTCTGCTCTTACTATCAATATTAGTATTAATATTAATATTAATATTAATATTCTTCAAGGCTGTTTGCCATTGTTCAAAAGACCTCTTTAACTTGTCTGGATAAAATTGAACAGAAAGTCTTTTACGGATTCTGGACGAGTTAGAATCATTACTGATTCTGATCTCGAGCAAAAAAGATTGCGTATCTTGTGTAACTATATTGAATTCAACTTCCTGGGGCATAATTTTTTCCCTACTGTTTTGTGATCGTTCATAACCCATTCAAAAAGGAAGCTCTAAATCAATTACTGGGAAAGCTTTCCGAATGAGTTTTTCCATTAAAAGTGATCTTGATTTGATAGAGTTTACCGTTTTGTTTGGCAAGCTCTAGTTTTTCCAGATCCAGGATAGCGGGTTGATTAGGAGGAAGTTTTAGCCAGTTATCCCCTTTTTTTGCAGTCGCCGAAGTTAACACCTTGCCAGAGGGAGCTAGTAAGGCGAATTCCAACCCAGAAGGTAAACTTATAATATCTCCGCCAGGAATTAACTTAAAAGACACCTTAACTTTATTTTGTTCATTCTCCTGTTGCCAGATGTCAACCATCAAAGCAAAGTCCCGTCCATCTATGCTAATTAACTTTCCTTTATCTACCAGCGAGGAATCAATAGATGACTGACTCATGCTTCTATATCCTTTACCCCGGCTACTGACTGTTAAGACTTTTTCTGATTCTAGCCAATCAGAAGCTAAAAGTTTTTCGATTCGTATAATTTGTTCAATTCGTTGTTGAAGCGAAATAGAATCGAATACATCTATCAAATCTTCCAAGGGTTGTAATTGCTCAAGGGAAACTGGTTCCGCATCCACTTTTCTGACAAAACCTAATAGATTTGCCATTTTCTCTTTTTCGTCGATCTCTACTATGACGTAGGCGATTCTGTCTTCCCAAACCTCCGGGGGAACATAGCAAACCTTTTCCCCCGGCTGGATAGGACGACATTCTAACTTCCCTAACCCCTTGATCTCTAAATCCGCTACATCCATGAGGATTCGAGCGCTACTGTCCCAGCTATCACTATTCTCAAAATCCGTCTCTACACTCAATAAATTACAACAATAAAAACCAACGGCACGGACGGCTAAGGTATTGAGCAAAACCTGACGAGCTTTGGCAGTATTTTTCTGTTGTCCGCTAAACTCTCTAGCAAAGTTAAAATCCGACATTCCCAAAGGAACAGGAAAAGTTAATTGTTCGTTTTCGACGCTCATGGTAAGAATCTCCTCTGCTTTAATTTGTTTTGACTATTTACATTCAAATGTCAAGATAGTCTCGAAAGATTGGCTTAAACCTTTGAATACTGCGCTGATAAAATGATGAGAGAACTGAAACTTTTATATTCCATTGTTCGGATAAGTCATTCCACGATCGCCCATCGATTCTGCCAAGTGCGATCACCTGAAAAGTCACCTCCTCACGCTTTTCAACGTGAGCTTGCCTGAATTTTCCAGTGGGATCTTGCTCAATTAGTTCTCTGAGTTTTTCATATTCTCTATGACGAGGATGAGCAGTTTCGGGTTGCTCTAAGTTGTCGAGGTGAGTCGTACTAGATGGATCATCATTTTGATATACAGGTTTATCAAGAGATTCATCCCGAACTCGTTTCTTTTTGTTGTTTTCTTGAACAAGACGACCCATTACATACTTGTCGCAGAGGTCTAGAAACCGAAAACCGAGTGTTTCCCGAAACCAATGTAAAAGATGACCTTGATTGGGATCGTATTCGTCAAGTTTTTTGTCATACAATTGGAAAAAGACTTTCTGGATAGCTTCGTTCTGTAGTTCCATACAGATAGGATAGGGTAAGTTACGGTAGTTTCTACAACTTGGCCGAGATTGCAGGATCGCGTTCGTTAGCTTGGTTAAGTATTTCAGCCTATCCTTACTGCCTTTAGGATAACTTTTCGCCTTTAGTGCTAATTCATCCACTATCCTCTCTAGATCATGCATCGATTTTCTCCTTCCTTGCGAGATAGCCCCTATCTCTAATCGGTAGTCGTCTCTCAATTTACGCAAGAAAGTAGGATCGAGTCCATTTTTTTAAGAATTTTATCCGGTGAAGAGGTCGGAGAATGTCCGTTTAGTTGGCTGAAGTCTTTACCCTGTGGGATTTCTGGGTGCTTATGCTCCTGGGGAGGCAGGGGGACGGAAGAGCGATTTCAAGGCGGGGAGGATTGAAGGGTAGAGAGCAGAGGTGTGGAATCCTGTAACAAAACTTCGCAAAACCAGCCTTTTATCGGGCGAAACCAGGTTCCTGATGGAGAAGGGGGTTATTGATTAGCCCGTATTGGGATGATCGGGCTGTATTGATTTCATCTTCATCATCCATGACTTCTATGATATGTTGCCCGAACCAGACAAATCCAAAGAACTGAAATACAATGATAAAAAATAACGCAATGGTATTTTCGTTACATTGATTTTGTAGGTAAGTTACCAATAAATCCCATGCCGAACCCCCTGAATTAGAGGAGTTTGCTTTAGAAAGCTCCAGCAAGGAGCTTATAAGCTGTAAAAACTCTATACATAAGGGAGTAAAAAAACGCCAAAATGCTCCCCACAATAAACCATACAATATCACATACCATTGTTTGATATGAAATTTTGTGCGAAAGTAATCGAGTTCTTTATTAGCTCTGAAAGCCCAATAAATTCGCAAAGCATTGATCGCAAAAATTGGAATAAAAAGAATTGGAAAAAACTTTTTAAATGCCTGTCCTTTTTCAAACTCTTTTTCTTGAGTGCGCTTGACGATACGACCAAGATGCTCTAGCTGAATGCGAATATCTTTGATATTTTTATAGGGCATAGAATTGTAACTCATGATAATCTCTCCTAAAAAAAATTGACAACTGGTGAAGTCTCCAAGACAACAAACTTAATATCGAGATGAACTCTTGACAGAGAAGTGATTGTTCTGTTTGTTCAACTCTTTTTGTAACTCGTCCCGAATAATCGATGACCATTGGGTGCTGTTAGACTTAACTTCGAGCAGATACTTTAAAGTCAACCGTCTTAATTTGGGGTCTGTCGGATTCAAGTTTAACTCTGTGTAATGACCCAACACCAAGCAATTCAAGGATTTCATCCTGTCTTTACTTTTTGCAATAGTTCTTCCGAACTTGAGGTGATGAATGAGTTTGTTTAATAAAGGTCTTTTTTGTTCACCTTTATTATCGATCCTGTAATCACAAACTTTATCGAGTAAATTGTCAAGATAGTGCATTCCTTTGAGTAGGCGATCAAAAGGCTCGTGAATTTTTTCAAAGAGATCGTGAGCTTCTGGATTGAGCATAATATCTCTTAATCGATCCACGCCTTCCTTAATATCGTTTACAGCCCGATCTAAATTTGAGAGTAGGACGGAAATATAATTTTCTCCATGTAACCACTGTTGTAGGGGAGGATACTCGCAAATGCCGGTCTCGTGTACATTTTCTATCAGCAAGAATAGGAGATTACGTTGATACTCTTCTTGGGATACTGTTTCAATTTTCGGCTTCACAAGAGAGAGGCTATCGACAAAAGCAGGATATTCTAATTGTCCTGTTTCTCTAACATCCTCTAGAACCAACTGTAAAAGCAATAACTCATAGGATAGATGGCTTGTGCGAGATTTTATTTTAGAAGAGGGCTTCAACCTGTTCACCAAAGCATCGAAGAACTCGACGGGAGATCGAGAACGAGGCTCAAAAATAGTCATAAATTCCCCTTAGATAATGAATTGGATCACGAATTGTGATACGGGAGATTGCCAGATAAGCTTGTTAACTATCTTGATGATCGCTATTGTTTTTACCCTGCTTGTTTCTCAATCCATCGCCCACGGCATGGAAAAATTCTTCCTGTGCATTATGGAGAGAGCGATCAAATGTATCTGCAACAGAAGGCAAACGGCGATGTATCATTGTTAATGTGACAGCCATCGCTGTGGTGATTACACTTATACCGAGGCCGATTAGAGAAAATCCAAGAGAACCTAAATTACCCGATAGTAATCTTTCATTAAAACTCGTTATCGCTATTTCAACGATTTTAACTCCCGAACGAATATTTCCCTGCTCTGTAAACTCGCTTGCATACAATTTAGGTTGGAACTGTTGAAGATAGACAATCGGTTTCCCTGCCTCGTCAATGTTTGATTTTGTTTGATTTAATGCTTTTTGTGCTTTAGCTATCTCTTCTTTACTTTCATGCTCTAATCTTAGAGATCGAGGGCAAAGAGGAAGTTGTGCCGTTGGTTGATTGTCCCAATAACTAGGCTTCACTCCAAAGGGACCGTTTAACTTACGATAGAAGGCATCACGACCGGGACTTGACTTTGGTAAGGACTGCCATTCTTTGAATTGTTCGTCACATTTTTGGATTAATTTCTGAGCATCTTTTACTTTAGCTTCCGCCGTTTTAAGATTGCGTTCGTATTTGGGCAAAACGTTTTCTTTGACAATTTTGTCTGCATGATATTCGGCTAGATAGGATCCATTGGTAACAATATCTGAACCATACCCAGAAATCAAGGTTAACAGAGCGCTCATGGCTACCCATCCAAAGGTCGCACCTCCTGCCAGTCGTTGATGTTTGTGACATCCAACCGCGGCAATTTCGGCTGTTTTGTTGCTAAATGTTTGAGCGATAACAGTAATTAATGCCGCAAAAAAGAAACCTAAAGGGCCTCCACCAACTGATAGGTAGGCTAAAGGAACAGCCGTTAAGGTATCCCAAATATTGGAGACGGATTGCACTGCCGCAACAGCCTTAGCCCGCATCACAAGCTGAGGATTAACCTTTACACGACCGTAGAGGCTGTTAGGTGGAACTATCAACAGATAACGTAAGCAAAACGAAATGTTTTTAGATAAGGAAGGCTCTTCAGAAATCACTATTTTCTTTTCCTTTGCCTTAGCAACAATGTCTTTGTATCGGGGATCATGTTCGATCCATTCTATAAATTTTTCGGGATTTTTATAAGAATATTCTAAAAAATCCTGCCATTTTTTATCTGAAGAGGAATTCGGATAGTTTTGAGCTTCTGGAACATTATGGGTAGTCGTCATTGAATAAATCTCCTTGTTTCAGCCGCTGAATTTACATTGTTGATGAGTCGCTGTAGGCCCGTAGGGTGTTAGGAGTGTTCGGGCGATCGAACCGAATTTTTACCGAATTTCCTACCGCCCTACTCTCCTAAAAATTAATCTGACTTATTACGGGCGACTACGCAAACAAATCTTAAGAAACCATGAAGTCTTCTTCGGTAGGAAGATTGTAACTAGCAACTTGGGTTCAGTACCTAGGCTCAATTCATTACATCTGAGTCCGGAGTGCGAGGTAAACCTTGACTCTCTTGGACATTGGGTGAAAAATGTTCACCATTTTACATTCTGGGCGCAAACCTTGTCGGGCGCAAGCTTTGCGACCCTACAGGGGGCCGGGTGTTGGTGGTGGGGGCGTAGGCCCTACGTCCTTTCTTCGATCGGATTCGTCGATCACGATAACGCCAAGAGAGCCTAAAGTTTAACTCTTGTTAGATATTGCTTAATTTCCTCCTCTCAACCACACACCAGCCATCCCCAGGGCAACATAGACGAATCCAGCACCAATCAAAGGAGGGTTCGCATTGAATAGCCCGATGGCAATTAACACAACCCCAAATAAAAATAAAAATGGACCGAAGAGAAACAAGAGGAACCAAGAAAGGAAGAGGCCAGCAATCAGATACACTACCTGTTGCCCAAAATTTTGTTGCCCGTTATTGCTAGGTTGAGTGCTTGTCGATTGGGCGAGGAGAGGACTATTGAGCGAGTCAGGCTTCATACTAGGACTAGAACCTTTTGCGAGGGCGATGTAGGAGTTTGATGAAGAGGGGAAACGAAAATTTGCATCCACTACCGAGGCTTGTACAGATTGATACTCTAGGGAGATTAGCAAGGAAATAACGACCATTAGCCAAAACAATTTTTGGGGCATGGTTTTTCGCTGAACTTTGAATAAGGCTTGAATTTTTTGTGCGTTCATAGAATTCCTCTGTGGGTAAGGACAACGGAATTTTCGATGGATAATTAGGACGAGCATTCACCAATACGAGAAGAGAGATCGAGCTAGATACTGGCTTCGATTAATCTTCTCTGATGTATTAGTAAAATGGTTTATAGTACGGTTCTTTGTGGTACGCTTATAGTCTCGCAAGGGGTTCGGAGTGTTCGGGCGATCGAACCGAATTTTTACCGAATTTCCTACCGCCCTACTCTCCTATCTGACCTGTGACCTGCGATTACGCAAACGAATCTTAAGAAACCATGAAGTCTTTTTCGGTAGGCCGATTTAGAATTGAATCAATCCCTGACGCTCGATAACAACTCCCAAAGAAATAGTCATGGCTTGATATAGATCTCCAAAGTTACCGATCGAATGAGTCGAGGTAGCGTATCGACTAATCGAAGACAGTTGGGAACTAGCCGAACTCCCTACACCGATCACTGACAAACAAAGATTAGAGTTCAGAAAATAACTCAGGTCTTGTAACCTGGTATTCGAGTTATTATCACCCCCGTCCGTGATAGCGAGGACAAGTTTTAAATATTGATAGGGAAGATAGCTGTCCATTGCTACCAACTCGGAAGAAGCGATTTTAATCGCATCGTATAGAGCGGTACTGCCACCATCATTTCGTAGGTTATTAACCCACTGACATAGGGCGGCTACATGACTTTCGTTGTCCATTTTAACCACATTTAAAGGCTGAGGCGGTCCGAAAATATTTCGACGATCTTTAAAAGCGGTAACGGATACAAAATCGGAAGGTAAACCGGGTAAAGATCGACCTCGTAGATGAGTGGCGACCAGAAATTTGATTAGTTGATCCTTGGCAATCGCAAAATCTCGATTGGAAATGGAGGCCGTACAATCGACGGTAACTCCTAGTAACCAAGGGACGGGAATTTGGAAAGCTTGTACTTCTCTATGGTATAACTGCATGGGGTAAGCCTCTACTCGTTTTTTCTTTTGCCAATGGACACCTATGGTGGAAGATTTTCAGAAAAAAGGAACTTTGAACTTTGAATCTCCCTTGTTTTTCTATCGTTAGTTTTCATGAGAATTATGCAAAATTGATCGTAAAGTAACTTTGAACTTTAAACCTCCCTTGTTTTTCTATCGTTAGTTTTCATGAGAATTATGCAAAATTGATCATAAAGTTTTGTAAAAAATTGACACGAACCTCTAAGAAACGATAGTTCACGGCCGAATGGGTCTTTCCGCTACGGGGAGTGAGCGGTAAGCATTTAGCCACGAATTCTCTAGGAACAAGGAAAATCGGTAATGATTCGGTAGTAGTGGCGTAGCCCTCTTGCTTACCTGGTATGAATTGTGTAAAATATTTATTAATAAAAATAATTGGAACCCGCTCAGTCTTTAAACCTCTAGCTTGCTCATGAATTTTCTGATAAATATCTTTTTCTGGCTCCTGTCTGGCTTACTCAAATATCAGTCTAGCACCGAACAAAGTACCCCCCCTAGTTCACCTCTATTCCCTTGTCCTAAATGTGGTTCTTATCATACCATCAAAAATGGTT
>NZ_JADBVE010000353.1:0-9428 GCF_020245285.1 Microcystis sp. M31BS1 | reverse complement strand
TCAGAAAATTCACGCTACTATCCCTAATTTAGCCGTACAGGAAAAGTTAGTGATTCGAGAATTGCAAGGGGAAAAACCCACCGGGGTAGAAGTTCCCGTCGATTATCTCCATCTGATAGAACTCGATCGCCAAGGCAGCGTGGAAGCAACTCTCCCCGGTTTGCGCGGCAAATACAATATCCGCGATATCTTAGAAGGGGTGGAATCTAAGAGAGAAAGAGAAAGACATCTCGACGAAAGGGAGGAACGTAGCCGCAAAAGCCGAGAAAATCGCCCTATGAGTCCCAAAACGCCAGAAACTCCCAATCTCCTGAAACCTAGTCTCGCTTTGTTGCTGGTTTTAGCTGTGGTTACTTTTATCTTTGCGGTGCTTGCCAATACTGTGCCAGTGGTACAGTTTATTACCAGCGTTTTGACAATTATTTTTATCTTTGCTCTTATTGTGATTGTGTTATTGTTCTGGACGGGTAAAATCAATGAAACGACCTTTAATCAGTTTTTAGAGGGTTTTTGGCGATCTATCACGATTTTTAAAGGACAAGAACCAAAAACCAACAACGATGACACCCCCCAAGAAACCCCCGAATCGGAGCAGTAAAGATTTGCATACCATAGAAAAGTAACTTAGGCAAAAAAGTTTACAAATATTTAATATTAATCTCTCTTTTTATCAAACCGGGAAAACTCTTGGCCTTTTCCCGTTCTTAACTTCTTATACTAAATCCTTTGAGGCGTTGGGTTTCATGCTTCAACCGTTCGGCAAAAGCTCACGGCCGAAGCCCAACCTACGTTCATCTTATATTTAATTCCACCCACCCACTTAGTAATTATCTTCAAAGTTTGGCGGCAAAAATAAATAGCTAGGCAGTCAACTTAATTCTTTTGGCCAAGTCAAGGCCAAACCCCCTGAATACCAATCGGCTCTCTTGGTTTAGCTGGGTTAGAATCTAGCCTAGCCTATACTTTTTCTCAGGTTATCCCAGAAGGATTAAGGATAAACCACAGAGGCACAAAGAACACAAGGACAAGAGAGCCTACAAATCTAGACAACTTGATCAAACCTATGCTAGTCTCTTGATAATTAATAATATCTCCCTAAACAAGCAATAGATGAATTCCCATTTAATCAAAGTTCCCTTTGTTGATTTAACTTGGCAAAATCGGCCCCTACAAGCAAAAATTACCGAGGCAATCCAAACAGTTATCGACCGAGGAGATTTTGTTTTAGGCCAAGCTTTAGCCGAATTTGAAACCGCCTTTGCCCAAGCTTGCGGAGTCGAGTATGCTGTGGGAGTAGCTTCTGGCACTGCTGCTCTTGCCCTGGCTTTACAAGCTTACGGCATCGGTGCCGGGGATGAAGTGCTAGTCCCCGCTAATACCTTTGTCGCTACCCTCATGGGTGTTATTCAAGCGGGGGCCAAACCAGTTTTAGTTGATTGTCACCTCGATACGGCCTTAATTGACCTCGCAGCGGCCGCCCAAAAAATTACCCCCAACACCCGCGCCATTCTACCCGTACACCTGTACGGACAGATGGTATCACCCCAAAAATTAGAGGATTTTGCCCGCAGCCATAATCTGACTATCTTTGAAGATGCGGCCCAGGCCCATTTAGCCAGTAGAGAAGGTTATCGCGCCGGCAGTGTCGGTGTGGCGGCGGGGTTTAGTTTTTATCCCAGTAAAAATTTAGGTGCTTTTGGCAATGGCGGAATGTTAGTGAGCAATGATCCCGAAATTAGCCAAAAAGCCCGTAGTTTAAGAAATTATGGCGCACCGAGCAAGTATTTTCACACCGATATCGGCACTAATAGTCGTTTAGACAGCATACAAGCCGCCATTTTAAATGTTAAATTACCCCATCTGGAAGGCTGGAATCGGGCCCGTCAGCGAGCGGCAAGACAATACGACCGGCTTTTGGCTCCTTTAGCCGATAAGGGCATTTTACCCATACGAGACGAAACCGAGACCGGTCATGTCTATCATCTCTACGTTATTCGCGTACTCCCCCATTGTCCGGTTGATCGCCAACAACTACAAGAACAATTAACTGCCGTCGGTATTCAAACCGGCATTCATTATCCGATTCCTTGTCATCTGCAACCGGCCTATCGCTACCTGGGTTATCAACAGGGAGACTTTCCTCATGCAGAGACTCTCTGTGAAGAAATTGTCTCTCTGCCCATGTACCCCGGTATCAGCGAGGAGCAAATTGACATCGTGGTTGAACAGATCACTGCGATCATCGGGTAACATAAATTCAGAATTTGTCACTAAATCGCTCTGTCCTATGGGTATTAGTCCTTCCTTATCCCCCGTCTCCCAGAAAAATCGGCAATCTTGGCTGATTATCGGTTTCTTGGCGGTCATCTATGGTCCGGTGATCTTTCATTGGTATGATGGTTGGCTGAATAAATCGATCGGCATCGAACACGAATACTTTAGCCACGGCTTGATCGGCCTTCCCTATGCCGCCTATATTGTCTGGCAGAATCGCAAAAAATGGCAACGCCTCGAAGATCGCTCCCATCCCCTCGGAGCGTTTTTGTTAACCCTAGGAGCGATTTTTTATCTCCTCGGTTCCTCTCTTTGGGTTAGTATGTCTTTCCCGATTATTTTAGCGGGAATCTGTCTCTGGTTAAAAGGAACGGAAGGTTTAAAATTACAGGGATTTCCCCTGCTTTTAACAGCTTTAGCGACTCCTAATCCCATACCCTACCTGATCGCTCCCTATACCCTACCCCTACAGGTTTTTATTGCTGCTTGCGCTGGTTTTATTCTCCAGCAAGCGGGCCTAGATGTCTCCGTTGACGGTATCTATGTAGCGGTAGAAGGCAGGATGGTGGAAGTCGCTCCCTACTGTGCGGGGCTGAAAATGTTATTTAGCAGTCTTTACGTCACCCTCCTGCTGCTCCATTGGACTGATACCATCGAAAACGGTCGTAAAACCCGCTTTATGCTCCTCAGTGCCTTTGGAATTAGTGTCGGGGCTAATATTGTTCGTAACGCGCTTTTAGCTTGGTTTCACGGCACAGGACAAGAGGAAAACTTCAAATTACTCCACGATGGCTGGGGGGGTGATTTATACTCCGTCTTTATGTTATTACTGATCCTTTTGGTCTTCCAAATCATGCAGTATCGCGAGGCGGTTAAGAAAAAGTCCCTAGCTCAAGGGGAAGGTAACCAGGATGATTAGTCGAAAAATTCCGGCCGAGGTAAGTTTAGTGTTAGATAAAATCAAAAAAAAGCTACCGGGTAATTATTCACTACTGTTGTGCTTGCTGCTGCTGTTGATTTTAGGCGGTATCCTGCCCAATTTAATTTCTGGCCATTGGTCTTGGGTGGATCAACCAAGAATCGGTAACATTCAAAAAATGCGGACTCTACAAGAATCGGGAATCAAGTTCTCTGACCTGAAAACCATCGATCAGCAGCAAGGACAAATCGGTGAGGGAAAATGGTCGGTGCAAGTGGTGGAAACTCCTGAGGGCAAGAGGATCACCGTGCTTTTAAAGCCACAGATCTACTATAAAAATCAACCAGGATTAGAATGGTCGGATATCACTTCGATTAGTCGTTGGAATCAGGGGGAAACAACCGAGCTATTAATCCCCACCCAGTCGGGAGGAAAGGCCAAGGCTCGATTCTATCGTGCCTGGACACAAAATACCTTTGCCGTGGTGCAATGGTATGCTTGGCTAGGTGGTGGTCATTACGATCCCTCTGTTTGGTATTGGCTTGACCAATGGGCGCAATTAAAAAGACAGAGAGTACCCTGGATAGCCGTTTCCTTGCTGATTCCCTTAGAACCGACGAAAGAACTGCAAACTCTCACTCCCTTTGCTCTCAATCTCGCCAAGGAAGTTCAAAGTTACTTAGAACAAAATGTCTTAAGTCAATTAACTTCTCTGCCTGAGACCAAAAAAGAAAAGTAGTTTTTCTGCTCCCAACTATCTGTTTAAAAAAAACTAGCTCAAGGCACTTTTCTAGTCCTTAATAGCTTCTTTGTTCCTCTCCCACTAGATAACTCTCAGAAAATAAATTGATATATCTGTATGATTCTACCAATGCTCAACAAGTTTTTGCCAGTTAGTTTATTCAGAACCGGGGCCATAGCCTTATCAGGGTTTAGTCTGACAGGGTTCTTATGGGTAATTCCCTCCGAGAGCCTCAAGGCCCAGGGTTCTTTGTCCATACCCCAGACTCAACCCGGAACTGGGTTGGAATTTTTGCCCCCCGAACCGCCTAATCCCACCTTTCCTGAAAACACGATTCCCCCTACCGGCTACAGTCCACCGGTTTACTCTCCCAATAATCGCCAATCCCGACAAATTCAGTCCTATCGACTCGATATCGGCGATCAAATTACTGTCTCGGTTCCCGATTTTCCCGAATTTAATTCCACGGGGCCAGTGGATCCCGATGGTAATTTTCTGGTGCCGATTTTAGGGCGTATTCCGGTGCTGGGCTTGACTTTAGACGAAGTGCAAACTAAGATCCGCCTCGAATTGGGGCGAAAATACCTGCGGGAGGAACCGGAAGTGATTGCTGTTTTAACCACTGCCCGTCCCGTCCAGTTAACCATTCTGGGAGAGGTACAGCGACCGGGGTTTTATAGTGTTGCTCCTAATACTCCCCTAGCGCAGGTACTTTTGGCGGCGGGTGGCGGCACCCCCAGAGCCGATCTGCGTTCGATCGTTGTCCGTCGGGTTTTAGTCGATGGTACAGTATTAGAGGAGAAACTTGACCTTTATACTCCCTTAATTAAAGGGGAACGCTTGCCAGATCTGCGTTTGCAAGGAGGTGATGCCGTGATTGTTTCCAAGTTAGAAGTCGGCCAAGAGACGGGATATAATCGCACCCTGGTGGCTAGAACCACCCTCGCCCAGCAGAATATCACCGTCAGGGTTTTAGCTCCCTCAATTCCTTCAGGAATTTCCCTGAGAAATGTTTCGATTCCTAATGGCAGTAGCTTCCTTGATGTAGTGGCTAGTTTACCGGTTTCCGATCGCCTGCGGATTAATGTCAATGAAGTGTCCCTGCTCCGTTTTGATAGTGCCAAAGGGGGAATTGTTAGTCAAACTTTGAGTCCGATAGCGGCAGTTAGGGGAGATATATCCCAAAATGTTCCCTTAGAAGATCAGGACGTAATTATCGTCACCCGCACCCTGTTAGGGGAGATTTTCGCCGCTTTTAATATCATTACCCAACCCATCCGGGATATTTCCAGTTTTACCAATACAATTCTCGACTTTGGCAATCAATTCAATAACTTCCAATAATTGAGGGGCAACTTGCTCCCTTCACTCCTTAACACAACTTCATAAGCTAGGATTTCAAGGGCGAGAATCACTCTTGACCGCTAAAATGTAAAGAATCTGGGAATACATTAAAAAGCTATGGCTCTACCAATTGTTAAACGATTTCTCATCTCGCTAGATCAGAACAAATTTGTGGGAATATTCGTCTTCCTCGTCTGTTTAGGCGGTTCTGTGATCTTTGCTTTCCTACCCGATCCTGAGAAACCCCCCACCTTTTATCGGGCGGTGGGACAATTGGCCTACCGGGTGCCGCCGCCGGCTTTTACCAGTACAGGAACCCAACTGCAAGAACAAGGGCGGGCTATTGATCGCGATTTACTGCTGTCTCCCCGGGTATTGGTCAATGCGGCCAAAAAATTGCAATTTAATCAGGAACAGATGGTTAAAATTCGCGATCAGGATTTAAAAATAACCTTCCCCGGTGAAGCGGAGGGACAAAAAAATAATAGCGACCAACCCCAAGAGGTACTTTTAGAGTTAACGGCCGACTCCCAGTCCAAGGCGGAGTTAATTCTCGAAACCTTGATGAAGGAAATGGTGGAATACAGTCGCTGGCTGAATACTTCCCAGTTACGGGCCCGCATAGAAGCTCTCAGTGTCCGACTTAACGAAGTCCAAAAAGATTTAACCAGAGCCGAAGAAAAGTTTTATCGCTACATTAGTACCCAGGGTTCAGATTTATTGGCGATTCAAGACGGGAGTTTATTCACCGCTATCACCAGTAGTCAACAGCAACAGCGAGAAATTCGCCTAGAACTGCAAGGCATTCAAGGACAGATTAATAGTCTGAGTGAACAACTCGATTTAACCCCCGATCAAGCTTACACCTCCTCGGCCCTTAGTGCCGACCCGATTATTGCCAGTATCCGAGCGCAGATCTTGGACACGGAAACCCAATTGGAGCGACTACAGAAGGATTTACGTCCCGAACATCCCACCGTAGCTAAATTACGCAAACAACAGGAAGTTAACGAATCTCTCTTACAAAAAAGAGCCGCCGAGGTGATCGGAAAAGATGGCATCCTGACCGATCTTCCCAGCAGTCGCATCCGTCAGCAAAGTAATCTCGATGCCACCCGTCAACAATTAGCGGCTCAATTAGTCACCCTGCAAACCCAGCGCGAGGGTTTAATGAAACAATTAGAGTCCTTGGTGACTCAGGAACAGCAATTACGCTCCCAATACGAGAAATTCCCCGATAAACAGCTACAGCAAGCTCGTTTAACCCAAGCTGTCGCCTTTCAACGGGGTATCTACGAGAATATTCTCAATGCTCTGGTGGATGCTCAGGCCGCAGAAGCGGAAACCGTGGGTAGTCTCACCGTCGCCCAACCGCCGGTTGCTCAACCGATCGAACAGGTGTTTAACCGCAAGAATCGTACCTTGATTCTCTTGGTGGGTGCTGGTTTGGGAACTTTAGCCGGATTGGGTACGATTCTCCTGTTAGCAGTGATCGATGATCGCCTGCACAGTCCCCAAGAATTGCGGGAAGCTTTGGTTAGTCGGGATATACTACTCTTGGGACAATTGCCCATTGTCCGGAATTTAGAGGGCGAGGAAATCGAGCCGATTCTCGCCGATGCTAATGCCAATTATCTCCCCTACTACGAACGTTTACGCAGTACCCTGCGACTTGTTGGCGGCGGCGAAACGGTGAAAGTGGTTGTTGTCACCAGTATTACTGGCGGAGAGGGGAAAACCGCCACTGCCTATAATCTGGCCATCGCCGCCGCTTTAGCGGGCCGACGGACTCTGTTAGTAGAAGGAGATCTGAGAAGTCCCTCTAAGGCCGAAGAAATCGGAGTCACTCCCGATCCCAATTCTTTCCGAGAACCCCTACTTTACTACGGGGCAAAAAGTAAATCGATCCGGCTGGCCCCAAATATTGAAAACCTTTCCATTTTGCCTAGTCCCGGTCCGCAAAAACAAGCGGCAGCTATCATTGAATCGAGCGAATTACAATTAATTCTCAAAGATTCTCGCGGCCGTTTCGATCTGGTGATTGTCGATACTCCTTCTCTGTCTAGCTGTAATGATGCTCTTCTCTTAGAAGAACTAGCGGACGGGATTATTCTGGTAACGCGCCAGGGCATAACTCGTTCTAGTCTCTTGAGTGAAGCAACTGACCAGTTAACAGAAGCGGAAGTGAAAATTTTAGGGGCGGTAATTAACTACGTCGATATTACACCGACTCTCAACACCGCCGAACCGGAACTGCCGCCTTTGATAGTCCCCCCCCCACAGGAAAAAACAGAGACAGAGGAAGTAAAAGTAGAGGTGTAAATGGGGTTACATTTGACAAAATCTTCTGGCTCGATCGAATTGTGGTTCTTGCCAAGAAAAAGCAAAATGACTGATACTATCTATGCTGGGAAAAGCTAGGCGAATCGCTGCCATTTGCACTTCTAAGGAGGGACGATTGTTATAGGGTTGTCCCCATAAACCCGCTAAAGCTGGGATAACAGGAGTTTGATTTCCCCTGCTTGCCACTACTCTTTTGATCTGATTAACCACACAGGTAGTATCGTTACAATTAGCGTAGGACATGGGATGCCATTCTAGGGAAGCGGGAAAACTATCCCAAGCTTGTAAACGGGAATCGAAACCTTGATTACCCACAAGACGATTCCCATCGGGAAAAAACACTGCCCCAGCCGGAATTCCCTGACGTTCCACTAGGGCAGAAAAATAACTAATATAATCAATTACACCCTGGGCAGCATGGGCAACCGTCAGGAACCAAAGTTCTAATTTGAGGCGATCAAAACGAGTTTTAACTGATTGTTTCATCTCCTCTTCTAAGGGAATTCTACCCTGCCAAAGAGGGGCGGTTTCTTGGGGATAAAGGCGATCTGCTTCGACGATATCATCAGGGGAAATTTGACCACGAGTCAGATAGCGATCAATTAAAAATTTGCCCTTATTATTCAATCCTCGATTAATTAAAGCTTGTCGGGATGCGGGACTAAAAATCCATAAATCTTCGACATTATCAGCCACGGAATCGACTCCAGTTCCTCTGGGATAGCGAATATAATCAAATAAAACTCCATCGGGACGACGTTGTAAAATCGCTTCTAGGAGAATTAAATAATCCTGTCGCGCTTGATTGCTGTAGGGATCGACAAAAGTTTGGGATTGATCATCGACAAAAGAGGTGCTATCCTGTCCTTTACCATTGCGTGCTAACACCTCCTGTCGCTCGGGTTTTAAGCTATAAGCATAGCCAAAATTGAGGCTAAATAACCAAGCATACACCTTTAAACCGCGTTTATGTCCCTGTTCGATCGCCTGTGCTAATAAATCCACATTTCCAGCACCGGGATTTTTAATCACGCTATCCCAAACCGTGGGATTATTGTTAGGAGGTAACAAGACTTGACCATCGGCAAAAACTTCCAGATAAACTATATTATAACCTTTGGCCACGATGCGATCGAGGATACTTTCTATCGATCCAGGACGGGTATCACAGGAGTAAAGACGTAACCAGATCGCTTGTTCCTGTAACCAGTGTCGGGAACGACAAAAGCGCAATTGTTCAGCATATTTCTGCAATAAAATGTTATATTCTTGGGGGGAAGTTTGACGCAGATTTTCTTGTTGTTTGATTTCTGATTCGGAGAGTTGACAATTATCATTGACAGCGAGGCTAGAGTTAATCCCGAGAGGACTACTCCAGAGGATTATAGCGAGGAAACAGGATAGCGATCGCAGATAATTGACTTTCTTTAACATAGTTGTTCACGGCAAAAGTAGCAAAGGAGAAATTTCCTTAGTTTGCTATTTTTTTAGCCCTCTTCTAGAACTATAGCAAAAGTCTTAAGTAGGGTTTGCGGCAAAAAGTTTGTTGGTGGGGTTAGGAGACAGGAGACAGGATTTAGTATGAGAGGGTTTCGGAGATTGTCAATGTCCTAACCGCCGATTCGGTTGCGATAAGGGACTTGCGTGGGAATAATATCCCAATCGATCGGAGGGCGCAAGCCTTGCGCCCCTACAGTAACGGATTTTGTCCACAATGTAGGGGCGCACTGCGTCGCCCAAAAGGTACATTATCAAAGCGCAAGTCCCTAACATCTCGAAGGCTCTCCCCCTACTTAGGGTGATCGG
>NZ_JADBVE010000352.1:0-2995 GCF_020245285.1 Microcystis sp. M31BS1 | reverse complement strand
TTTTTATGGGCAGATATTTTAAAACTGTCTCTTGAAGCTAATTATGATGATTATCTTGAAAAAAAATGATAATTAGACAGAAGTTCTCTTGTTCACATAGAGAACTTTATCTTCTTTTGTTTTCAAAATGAGAATTGCTGAGTTATCTCATTTAATCTTGATATTTTTAAATCTGCATCTAATCTGAGAACTCAATATCATCTATCATTTTGGGATAGTTTAGTGATTGCTTGCGCTTTATTTTCTGATGCAAATATTTTGTATTCAGAAGATATGCAAGATGGTTTAATTGTTGATAAAAAATTAACTATTATTAATCCCTTTAAGCAATAAAATTATTTTACTGGTTAATGATGCTGTCTTCAGCATTTCTCAAACCAGTCCTAACGGTACAGTTGTCGGGACAATTAACGCCACTGATGCCGATAATAACCCCTTAACCCTACAATATCACCGCGGGTAATCCTAACCTCGATGGCGACGGTATCTCCGCCTTTACCATCAATAATAGCGGCCAAATTGCCATGGCTGACTCCGATGACAAGGCTGTAGTCATCTCCCTACATCGACTAAATCCTTATCTGGCAAGAGATTTAATTGATTAGTTCGCTCTAGATCGAAAACAGTTGACAAAAATCGCAGCAATGTCTGTCTCTATAAGGAATGAAACCCTTGTAGAGACAGACATTGCATAACAAAAACCGAAGAACCCAAAATATTCAAAAATTTAACAAAAGCGATGGAAATTCCACTTATGCCTTTAAAATGTCTTCCAAGTATCGTTAAAAATTCAGTTCGAGGGTCGATTGTGTCATATTTAATTGTCAAGTAATTCACGTTGTTTACTTTCAATGAAATTCTCCATTAAAAACTTTTCAAGCTCTCTGGTATCGTGACGAATTTTATTGATTCTCTTTAATAAATCTTCGGAAGAAGGAGAAATATGTTCATGATACCGATAAATTTCTAGTAGTTTACTAGCAACAATATATCGCATTAAAAAATCTAGTCGAGTAGAACGCTCATAAAGGTTACTCATAAAAACTCCCATAATATTCGCGCTTACCAGGAAAAAGTTGCTATTAATTAATAAAAGCCAGTTTATTTGATCAAACATCATCATTTTATTGATAGTCAGTGCGTTATAAATTAGTAAGATACAAGTGCCAACAATAACCGCATTAAAAAATCTAATTCGATAAGCTGAATATATTGCCATATAAACCAACATTAAGCCAGAATAATAGGTAACATAAGCCAGATCGTTCTGATCAGACATAAAAATCATTAAATTAATACCAATTCCTCCAATGAGTCCGAGAATACTCATTAATAATTGATAAGACTTGATGAAATTTTTTTGATAACTTTTATAAATAACATACAAAGCAAAAAAACAGATTGACAAACGAATAGGTAAAATATTTGATGCCTGAGATGAACAATATTGATCTAAAAATATGAAAACCAAATAAAGAAATAAACTCATGAATAATGATATTCTAATACTTCCTAGATATCGATTGTAATAATCTTTTTTAAATTCTTCTTCTATCTTGTTGATGGTTTCTGAGTTATACGCTTTCTTAAGACTTTTACTCACAAAATTTGGATCAATAATCTTAATCATTTTGATAAATAATCCGGGAAGGCTACGAATACCAATCCAGAGAAAGACCACAACGAAATGAAATGTTTCTATTATCTATTAATAGTTGAGAATCAGAGCAGTTATTTTGTTTTAATCTCTCTTGCTCATCTAAAATAATTCGTTGCCAATCTTCAGGCAACAGAGTCATAATCAAGGATAGGAATGCTAATAATCTGTGTACTAATAAATTCATAATCTAATACCATAAGTAGGTGGGCATAATTAAATGTATAATGACATTGCGAATGGAGCGGAATGAAGCAATCACGGGGGGTTCAGGGACTTTAACCTATTATTCATATCTTACTTCATTTTATGTTGTTTTCAGCATTCCAAGGTATTGTCTAGCTAGGACTTACGCGGCTAATGTCCCTACAAATGGTGTTTGTGGCCATGATTTGCGTAGTGCTATACAATTTCAATCTCACTCTTGAAATCTGACTCTTTATTGGCTAGGCAATGGACACCATAGATCTCTAAGGCACAAGGAATTAAATTTGAGCGAAATTCTTGGACTTGACGGTATATTTCTCGGCCTTTCGGAGTAATTATATAATATTTTCGTCTCGGCCCTGTGGCTTCATCTCCCCACCTAGATGAGATTAAGCCTCGTTCTTCCATGCGATGTAAGGCAGGATAGAGGCTACCATAACTGATTTTTCGTTTTTCTTGGCTGGCTTTTGCAATTGCATCGGTAAATTCTAGTCCATACATTCCTCTTGGTTGTCTTGAGGAGGGTTCAGCAGCTAGGAGGGTTAAGAGGCATTCTTCTAGCTGTGAAAGGTCTTGAGATTCATTTTTTTCGGTTTTCTGGCGATTAAACACTGTTTTTGACTTGTATTGATTAGATAATATTCACTGATTTATCTTAATACATATTTATATATCTACCTTAACAACTATATCTAATTTCGATATAGTTTATTTGAGCTTCTTAACCGCGATGGAGCAATAGATTCAATAAATTCAGGAAAAAACAATGACTTACTACTACGAAGGTACCAGCACGAGTAACTATTTAAATTACACTGGCTCTGACAATCTTATTGCCAATGGTTATGGTGGTAATGACACCATCTATGGCAATACGAACAATGATCGTATTGATGGTGGTGCTGGAAATGATTATCTCAATGGCTGGTCTGGCGACGATTATTTATGGGGAGGTAGTGGTCATGACTACTTATATGGTTGGTCTGGTAATAGACCTCTTGCATAATTTTTTTATGGTATAATATAAGGTTTTGCTTTTTTCTCAATTCTTAGATTGAAGTGGAAAAAAGAATAAAATGTGATCTTAGGTCAGGAAATCATCTATAATTTTGCTATGTTTATTAGCAAAAT
>NZ_JADBVE010000351.1:0-4513 GCF_020245285.1 Microcystis sp. M31BS1 | reverse complement strand
TAGAAAATCTACGGTTTCACCGATAGGTTATTGCCCGAATGCTTCGCCCCTACAGGACGCGGGCCGATGAAGACGCAAGGTTTTGAACGACGATTCTCTCAAAATCTTGCACCTGTTTCGCTCGTAAAGCCACAAAACCCTTACCTTGCCTACATTTCACATTTATTCAGCCAGCCTACTTATAGAGGAGAGGCACTCATGCAACAGGCAAGAGGCAACCCCCCCTGCCCCCCGACATCGGGGGGGTAGGGGGAATAAATAATCAGTTTTTAATAACCAGATTTAGTATCAGTTCCTCTGAACTTAGATGTTCGGCTAAGTCAGCTTTCTTGGGCATTTTATCTCCTTGTCTTTACTCGTTTTATTATAACAGGATTTGGTATTAGAAGACAAAACAGGATAGACTTTTCTCTAGTCCGATCGATTTTGGGGACAATGAAGAATTTATTGGCGATTTTTAGCAAGGAATTAAGCTCTTGGTTTCGGCGCTGTTGGTTAGCGGTACTATTAACCGGCAGGGTTTTTTACTTCCTATTCACGCGCAAACCCGATTGGCGCGTCACCCAAGAACAAATGGTGGCAGCTGGGCCTGCTTCCCTGATTATCGCCATGATCACGGCTGCGGTGATCGGGATGATCTTTACCATTCAAGTGGCGCGGGAGTTCCAAGCCTTGGGCGCTGGCAGTATGGTGGGGGGAATTTTGGCCCTTGCTCTCGGTCGGGAACTCTGTCCGATTATGATGGCGATCGTGGTAGCCGGTCGGGTAGGATCGGCTTTTGCGGCGGAAATCGGTACCATGAAGGTGACAGAGCAGATCGACGCACTCTATATGCTCAAAACCGATCCCGTGGAATATCTGGTGCTGCCCCGTTTAATTGCCTGTTGTCTGATGGTTCCCGCTTTGAGTGTTATGGCGTTGCTGATCGGTTTAGGTAGCGGTTTGCTAGTCGGCCAAAGTTTATACGGGATTGCCAATTCAGTTTTTCTCGACTCGGTTCGCGGTTTTCTGGGTGTGGGAGATGTGCTGAGTGGACCGGTTAAAGGGTTGGTTTTTGGGGCTTTAATTGCGATTATCGGCTGTAATTGGGGTTTAACGACCGATGGCGGTGCTAAAGGAGTCGGCCAAGCTACGACCGCGGCCGTAGTCACTATGCTCTTAGCGATTTTTGTATCTAATCTGCTGATGACTTGGATCTTGTTCCAAGGATCTGGCAATAGTTCGGTTTTGTTTGGACAGTAATTTCAGTTAAAAACTGTCATTTTCTCGCCATTGTTCTAATACTAAATCCAGTTATTAAAGACTGATTATTTATTCCTCCTTTTGCCTCTTGCCCCCGCCCCCCCGATGTCGTAGGGTTGATTCATGAATCAACCCTACCCCTACCCCCACGAAAAACTTTTTGCCGCAGACCACTAGGTAGGGTTGGCTGAATAAATCTAAAAACCTTGTTGGGTAAGACTTTTAGACTTTTTTTCCCTCAAAAAGTGCCAACCATTGGAGTGATCGGGGGTAAAATTCCGGGACTTTTTCCCTGAAAATTAGGTAACTGACCCCCTCAAAATCCCTAAAACCCCACACCCCACACCCCACACCCCACACCCTACCCCCACGAAAAACTTTTTGCCGCAAACCCTAGCTAACTTAACAATACCCAGTTCACCAAAACTACCCCTGCACCACCTGTTTAAGGGTGGTAAAGGTTTCTAGGTTGATTAACCCCCGGCGCTGGCCTTTTTGGTTGGAAATGCCCAAAAACACCGATTCTCCCTGTTTGGGATTGCGATCGAATCGGGGTGAAGAATTGATATAAACTAAAGCACTATCGGACTCCATGGCGAATTGACGACTTTCTCGATAGGATTCGGTGACAATACAATCCGCGTGACCGCTACTATACTTATTAATCCAAGCGATCGCATCAGTGAGGGTATCCACTAACCTAAAGGCCACCGTTTTTTCTAAATAGGGTCTTTGCCAATCATTATCGGTAGCAATGGTTAAATGTTCGGGAAAATCCGCCGCTAATCGGTTATCTCCCCGCAATTTAAAGCCTTTTTCCTGCAAACTTTTAAACAAACGACTTAAAGTTGAAGAATTGTGATGGGGACTAATTAAAACTTTTTCGATCGCGTTAACCGGATCGGGTATGCTGCCATGACTATCGATAATTACCTGACGAGCTAACTCCAAATCGCCACTAGGAGACCAATACAAATAACAGTTTCCCATGGCCGCACGCAAAACGGGAACCGTGGCCAATTGACTCACCCGACCGATTAAACTAGGGCGACCGTAGGGAATAATCAAATTAACATAATTTTCCTGCGTCAGCAACTCCTCTAGGGAGGGACTAGAATCGCAGGGTAAACCACTCACACAATCCACGGGTAAACCCACATCTTCCAAAGCTTCTTGGATAATTTCCGTAATCACTCCATCGGAATGACTAGAGGCATTGGAACCGCGAATAATCAAACTATTGCCACTTTTTAGGGAAAATCCCGCCGCTACCATCGCTAATTCGGGAAAACCTTCATAGACTAAGGCAATCACTCCTAAAGGCATCCTTTGGCAATAGGTTTGGGACGGATTAAGTTGATAGGCCGCGTTAATTACCTGTTGCAGCGGATCCGATGCTTCCGCTAGTTGTTGCAATACCTCCACCGTCGTCTCTAAACGTTCGGGAGTTAACCGTAACCAGCGAATCATTTGTTCTGAGACGGCCATCTCTCGACTGACTTCTAAATCGAGGGTATTGGCTTCTAAAATGCGATCAAAGCCAGTTTTAATGGCATTAGCGATCGCGATTACCCCGCGATTTCTTTCGTTGCCATTGAATTGACCTAGATCCAGAAAAGCATTGTATGCTTGCTTAAAGATCGTCGGGGGGGTTTTGGGGGAACTTTCGATCATAGATTCTTGTCTAGCGTCGATAGGCTAACCAAAAGATGAATGCGGGCAAAATAACTAATAGCATAACTAGAATTGCCCCAAAAATCACGCTTACCCCCGGCGGTGATTTTAAAATTAAGGGTAGCCAGACGATCGATAATAACAGAATTATCCCCACCATCAGGGGTAATACCTCTTGTCCAAAGCGCCGATTCGTACTCACCCAACGAAATCCCGTCCAGCGCCAACTGCGTTTATAGGGATAGTGGGGGGCTAATTGTTCGATAATTTGACCGTTTTCCTGTAGCACAAATATCTGTTGACAGCGATCACAGCCAAAGGCATCGGTCAATAAAATCGGGCACAATGTCCCTTTCCGACGACAGGGACAAGGATAGTCTTGGTGTTGGTCGATTTTGGTATATTTATGCGGTCGCACAAGCTAAATTTTTGTTTATCAACGTTTGTTTTTAGTTGCTCGTGGTCAATGGCTAAGGTATTCAACGGTTGCCCAAAATCCTCAACCCTATTGCTCACGGGTAATTCCCATCTTAAGGTATATCCCTAAATTATTCATCCTGACCTTAAGGTATATTTCAAGATTTTATGAACTACTCCAATCCGCTACGCGCTCGATTGGAGTTTCTGACGATTCTTCGTCCCTAGATGCCTCATACTTCCGCACAAGGTAGCGCTAGACGACTCTGCATCTAAAGAGGCTCGTTCCAAGCCCCTAGCATAATTGAGCATAACTTGTGCAGCAGCTACATCTCGATCACAAGAATAGCCACATTTCTCACAGCGATGAACTCTTTCGGCTAAAGATTTCTTCTTTTGATGACCACAATTAGGACAAGTTTGGGAGGGTTTAATTTTTTGGGTAGGAACCTCAACATAAAAACCCCCAGCTTCCGTGACTTTTTCTTTAATCAAGGATTTTAAATTACCTATCCCTACATCAAGAATAGACCTGTTTAACCCTGATTTTTGTCTTTTTCTACTGCCCTTAGATTTTTGGGTCATCCCTTTAAGGTTTAATTTCTCCGTAGCAATGAGGCTATTACAGCGAACTATCTCTACTGCTACTTGAGGATGCCAATTTTGTCTTTGTCTAGCTACCTTGCTGTGAATTTTCCCAACTGCCCTAGCCAATTTTCTAGCTCTTCTAGATGCTTTAACTCCCTTTTTGGGGTTGCGCTTGCGTCTAGATTTTTTGGCAATCTTTTTAATCTTTTCCTGAGCAGATTTAAGAAGTCTGGGATTCTCGATTCCATGGCCATTACTATCAGCTATGGCGTGCAAAACTCCAAAGTCTAAATCGATGGCTCCCCTATCGGTTTGTTGTCGAGTAGGAGTACATTCGACTGTGATTGAGGCGTACCATTTTCCCTGTTTGAACATAATTATACAGGTCTTGGGGATTCCCCAATCTCTTGCTTTTCCTCGGATTTTAATCTTATCTAAGTTAGACAGAGTTAAAAAACCATGATGACCAGAAGAATCAATTGACCAACCAGCACCATCAGGATAAGTCCAACCTCGATAATTTCTAGATGCCTTAAACTTAGGATAACCTGATTTAAGTTTAAAGAATCTCTGAAAAGCAAAATCTACTCGT
>NZ_JADBVE010000350.1:0-5228 GCF_020245285.1 Microcystis sp. M31BS1 | reverse complement strand
TCTGTCGCCTGTAAGACTTTTGATAATCTTTTTAGCCAATCGCTCATTAATTTCTCGATGTCTGGGAATTGGTTCTGTTTTTCCAGTATCTGGATTATGGTAAATATCGTGTTTCCCTCCACGTCTAATCAAATAGCAGCCAGCTTGCTCTAATTGTGCAATTAAATCATGCCTTTTCATGCGATTTCAAACTCTGCAACTCTCTTGATTCCGGGGATTTCTTCCGTAGTAAATGTTCTGTAGAGATCGACCAAGTTTTCGATTAATTCTTCTAAGTCAACACCTTGGGTCCAATGATCGGGAAATTCATTCAAATAGCCCAAGAACATCCCATCTGATTCTTTCCAATACGTATATGGAATCCTCATGGTGAAATCCTCATTCTGCATTGCTAACGATATTAAGTTAACCCCTATTATAACTGAATTGCTCCCAATCCACGATCAGCTTTATTATCGGGCTTGGCAGCGAGATTGCCGCCTTACACTTCGTTAATGCAGCCGACAAAATTGGCGTTCGCTAATTCAGACGGATTTAGGTGTTGGGTTTCGTTCCGATGACCCAACCTCGGAAAGGATGCGATCGCTTTTCGTCCTCTAAAACAGTGATCGCACCAAGATGACAAGCACTGTAGCATAACCCACTGAATATTATAAAATTGGTGGTGCGTTACATTTCATGCTTGGCCAAATCCAGCCAAATAAGCTTTAACCTCATGCCAGAAATTTTCAGACTGGAAGGCTATCTTTTCTTTTTCTATGCCAGAAGGCAATGAACCCATGCACGTTCACGTTCGACGGGGCGGCGGATATGCTAAATTTTGGCTAGAGCCGCTAGAATTGGATTATGCTAAAGGTCTAAAAACCAAAGAAATTGTTCGGGCTGAAGTTATCATTACAGAAAATATAGAAATAATACGGAGGAAATAGCACGATGTATTTGGTACATGAAAGCATAGTAAAAGCTCAAAAAGTTTGGGTTGAAGATAAATGGATTTGTATTCGTTTAGAAGACGATAGAGAAATTCGTTTTCCTGCTTATAAAAATAAACGCTTATCAAAAGCAACCTTTGAACAATTAGCAGAGGTTGAGTTAATTTGTGATGGCACGGGATTACATTGGGAAACCTTAGATGAGGATTTGTCCATCATTGGCATTTTAGAAGGAAGATTGGGTGCTTAAATGTTAAATGCTTAAAAAAATCGGCTCTACCGAACCTAGTAATCATAGCAATTACCGTCGGTTGGGTTGACCCAAGGAAACCCAACAAAAAGATTCACACGGATTTAGGTGTTGGGTGTTGGGTTTCGCTTTCCCTGAGAATTGAGAGGTTTTCTTTAACCTATTTATTCCCTCAACCCAACCTAAGAAACTGATTCTAGATGCCTTAAAATCTGTTCTTTCAAATCATCCAAATAATTTTCTACCACCTCCCAAACTGTATTAAGGTCAATTCCCCCTAAATAATCATGTACTAAAATATTCCTAAAACCAGAAATATTACGCCAGTCAACATTGGGAATATTTGCCTTTAATTCCTCCGAAAGCCTTTGAGTTGATTCTGCCAAAGTTTGTAAGCGTCTAATGATAGCATCGCTGATCATTGAATTAGCAAAAAACTCCTGTTTTCCCCCTTGGGAATAGTCCTTAATTTTATCAATACAGTCTAAAATATGTTCAAGATAAACTCGATCTTCATTCATAACTTAATTGCCTCCTTTAAGATTCGCTGTTTAATTAGATGATGAAGGCTTTTTTCAGTTACTACATCCACTTTACACCCTAAGAGAGCCTCTAAATCAACTAATAATCCACCGGGAAACCAAGGGGATGTTTTAGCTAAATCATAATCAATTAAAAAATCAATATCACTATTTTCGGTTTCCTCTCCTCTAGCAACGGAACCAAATACACGCACATTAAAAGCACCATGTTTAGTGGCAATTTTTAGGATATCCTCTCGTTTGTCTTGTATGAGTTGTTTTAAGGTCATAAAATAACATCCATCCCGAAGGTTTTTTAATGAACAATTAACAGACTAGACTAGAAAAAACTAACTACTGATAATTCACCCCTCCCCACTTATCCCCCTAATTGTTGTAAAACCCGCATCACCTTTTCATCAGTTGGGTTTCTACCGTAGGTTGGGTTGAGGCACGAAACCCAACAATAAACCCAAAGAAACTACCGTAGGTTGGGTTGAGGCACGAAACCCAACAATAAACCCAAAGAAACTACCGTAGGTTGGGTTGAGGCACGAAACCCAACAAAAAGATTCAGACGGATTTAGGTGTTGGGTGTTGGGTTTCTACCGTAGGTTGGGTTGAGGCACGAAACCCAACAATACACCCAAGGAAACTACCGTAGGTTGGGTTGAGGCACGAAACCCAACAATACACCCAAAGAAACTACCGTAGGTTGGGTTGAGGCACGAAACCCAACAATAAACCCAAGTAAACCCAACAAAAAGATTCAGACGGATTTAGGTGTTGGGTGTTGGGTTTCTACCGTAGGTTGGGTTGAGGCACGAAACCCAACAACAGACCCAAGGAAACTAAAGTAGGTTGGGTTGAGGCACGAAACCCAACAATAAACCCAAAGAAACCCAACAAAAAGATTCAGACTGATTTAGGTGTTGGCTGTTGGGTTTCGCTTTTCCTGAGAATTGAGAGGTTTTCTTTAACATATTTATTCGCTCAACCCAACCTACGAAACTACGAAACTCACCCCCCTAATTGTTGTAAAATCTGCATCACTTGTTCATAAGCAGCCATATTATTCTGTTGGAGGAATAATATAGCTGCTTGTTGTAGATCAATTTTTGCTTTTTCGGGTTGTCCTAATATGGCATATAAAATACCACGATTGTTGTAAGCATTAGCATAATTAGGATTAATGTCAATGGCTTTGTTGTAGTCAGAGAGGGCTAATTCGTATTTCTGCAAGTCAATGTAAAGATTCCCCCGATTGTAGTAAGCATCAGCATCATTAGGATTAATGTCAATAGCTTTGCTGAAGTCAGAGAGGGCTAAATCGTATTTCCGCAAGTCTCTGTAAAGAATCCCCCGATTGAAATAAGCATTAGCAAAATTACGATTAATTTCAATAGCTTTGCTGTAGTCAGAGAGGGCTAATTCGTATTTCTGCTGGTAATAGTAAAGATTCCCTCGATTGTAGTAAGCATTAGCATCATTAGGATTAAGTTGAAGGGCTTGGTTGTAGTCAGCTAAAGCTAAATCGTATTTCTGCTGGTTATGGTAAAGAAGCCCCCGATTGACGTAAGCCCCAGCATCATTAGGATTAAGTTGAAGGGCTTTGCTGTAGTCAGAGAGGGCTAATTCGTATTTCTGCTGGTTAGCGTAAATAACTCCCCGATTGTTGTAAGCATTAGCCAAATTATGATTAATGTCAATAGCTTTATTGTAGTCAGAGAGGGCTAAATCGTATTTCTGCAAGTCAGAGTAAAGAAGCCCACGATTGACGTAAGCATTAGCCAAATTATGATTAATGTCAATAGCTTTATTGTAGTCAGAGAGGGCTAAATCGTATTTCTGCAAGTCAGAGTAAAGAAGCCCACGATTGACGTAAGCCACAGCATGATTAGGATTAATGTCAATGGCTTTGTTCCAGTCAGAGAGGGCTAATTCGTATTTCTGCAAGTCAATGTAAAGAACCCCCCGATTGCCATACCAAGCAGCACGGGGAGCGAGATTAATTGCCTGAGTAATCGCCGCTAATCCTTCATCATAGCGTTTTAATCGACTTAATACTGCCCATTTCTCGTTATAGTGATTGGGGTTATTGGGAACCAGAGAAATCGCCTGATTAATCACCGATAATGCTTGCTCATAATTTTCTCTGGCTTCTCTTTCTCTACCAGCACTTGTTGAGAAGTCACCTAAAAAGCGATAAACAACACTTTGTTGTTGTAAAATACTACTGTGAAACTTCTTTAAATCTTCCCGTTTAGGTAAGGTATTAATCGCTTGTTGGAAAGCTTCTATAGCTGGTTGATATTTATCTAAATTACCTAATACTAATCCCTTCCCATACCAAGCTAAATAGACATTCTCGGGGTCATTTTGCTTAATCGCTTCATCAAAGGCTTTAATTGCTTCCTCAAACCTTCCTAACCGCCATAATTGTCCTCCCCTTTCTATCCAAATATCCGCCTTCGCATTGGTATTAGGGACAATAACACCAGTAATCGCTTGAATAATTTCTTGTTTTTGTTGCGGACTAACTTGGGGTTGAGCAGTGGTTAATAATTGCGGTTTTACCTTCAATCTTTCTTGCAATCCGATAAAAGTGCTAATGGGAATCCCTAAACTAAACCCTAACTGAATTTCCGTTACCCCTGCTCCTTCTGAACGTCCATGAATCCCTATTACTCTCCCCTGGGAGTCTAAGACTGCACCGCCACTCATGCCCCCAAATGTGATGCTGGTATAAACTAATTCATAGCCTCCGGTTAAAGAAGCAACACTTTGTAATGTTCCCCCTTGTTTATTCCTTAAAGGACTTTGGCGGGTTTGTATTAATCCCTCTTCTTTCTCGAGAATTGCACCGCCACTAAACAACCATTTCGAGGGATTTTTGCCAATTTTGGCGAAGCCTGCGGCAAAAACAAAATCACCGGTATTTGGGTTATAATTCGCTATTTCCGCAACGGGATAATTGTCTCGGCTTTCAAACTGAAAAACTGCTAAATCTACCCCTTCCTGCCGGATGATGGTGCTTTTCTCGATGTTTCGAGTTTTACCGTCCTTGGTGACGACGGTGTAGGTGTAATCAGCACAGCTGTCGGTGCGTGCCATTTCTCCGCAAAGGACGTGATCGGCGGTTAGGACGGTGTAAATATTCCCTTCTTTAGCGATAATTACGCCACTTCCATTGGCAATTACGCCACTTCCATTGGTTTTACTGCTACTATCGATCCGGACGGTGAAACCCTTGGCTTTCGCTTCTAATTCGGCGATATAGTCAGTAGGGGCGGTGGTTTCTATATCGGGGTTCACCGGCGGTAGGGGTAGGTTATAGGCGCTGAGGATTTCGGGCCGGATGTAGGTTAATAGGGTATGAAGGGAAATGCCCCAATTAACCGCTCTCATCTGTTGGATTTCTTCTGCGTCTGTGGGTTTTGTACCGTCTTCGTAGATGTAGTTAGAGAGAATCGGATGGGCCGATCGCCCGTTAATGCCGATTAACTCCCCATCAACAAAAATGCC
>NZ_JADBVE010000035.1:0-7012 GCF_020245285.1 Microcystis sp. M31BS1 | reverse complement strand
TAATTGAGGGAATGAATACCAAAATAAAGCTTATTAAAAGAATGAGTTATGGATTTACCAATTTTGAACATCTTCGACTTAAGCTGTTTGCTTGCTTTAATTCATAACAAAAATTAACACACGAAAACCAGAAGAGCCGATAGATTTTAAGAACGCTATCAGGTAAGCTAAGAGGCACTTTAACCGCCTATCCTCAGATTACCTGAATCTCTCCCAATCTCTTTAAGTACCTAGGCAAAATTATTTACACATGACGATCATTGCCCCGTAAGGGTTTTAGCTCGATCGGGCAGGTAATTAATTTTGCATGACTACTTACTTTCCTCGAACAGTAGCTTGAGAAAACTAAAATCCTGAAGATAACTGCTGTAAGAAACCCGTTTTCTTGATCTGCTGCTAGAATTCAAGTAGATTGGAGGAAAATATATGGAGCCGGCAAACACCTTAGATGCTCTAATGCTCAAAACCATCATCAAGGAAAGCGTCCGCGAAGTTATGCGGGAAGAATGGTTTAAATTCTTCGAGATGCTGATTCCCTATGTGGATGATATAGAACAAGCTGACATACAAGCAACCTTTAATCCTGTTGATTACAAAGACGACAGCTTCGTTGATGTTACAGGCTGGTTTAATCGTGAAGATCAGGATCAGTAGATCAGCCAATAAATTTTTGGAGAAACTAGATGCTAATAGCCGAAAATCTGTTTTGACTAAAATTGGTATTCCCAAAACCTGCCTTGAAACTCAAAACGTTTATCCCCCTGAAGAACTTGATATCAAAAAACTTAAAGGTGAGTTAAAAGGATTCTCCAGAATTCCTGTTGGCAAAATGCGAGTTATTTTTGAAATCGGCAAGAAGACAGACGAAATCTTTATTTATGAGATTAACTTTAGAGGCAATATTTACGATTAATTAAGCGATTAGCAACGTTCGCATTTACCAATTATTTTCGATACTTCTTTCCGCAGCTATCTAACTTTCATAGGTTAATTTAGCCAATACTGCTTCTTCTTCGTCAGCAAAGTCTCCAGCTTCAACTTGGGCCACTGCTTTCTTAGTTTTCTCGCCAGCAGCCAGAATAATCAACCGATCTGGACGATTACTAGGCTTCTGGCATAATTGACTTTTGAGAGTTCAAAAATGGGAAAATAGGGATGAAGTTGCCTAAAATCTCTTTATGCTTAGTTCTCCTGACTACTGGCTCCTCTCTCTGAGGTTTACTGGTCACTGATCACTGATTACTGATTACTGATTACTGATTACTGATTAGAGAATACCCGCGTTAGAAAGACCGAGAACCAGTCCCGCACCGAGAATATGGCCAAAACTCATGGTAGCCAATAATTCCGGCAGACCGAAGCTTTTTTTCGAGGCTAACTGCGGCAAGGGTAAAGCAGGACCTGCTCCGGTATTTTGGATGGCAAAATAACCGATAACGAACGCTACTAGGTTAGCTAACGTCATGGTAATGCCGACGGATAAATTCCAGGGAATGGTTTGAGCGGTGGCTAAAAGTAAGGTGGAAGGGATCATTGGCGCTCCAGTCTTGATAAAATTTTGTTAACCACAGGGCATTATAAAAAGCTCTTGACCCGAAACTGTTTTTTGTTTGAATACTTAACAGTTTTTGTAACGTTTTGCGAATAAGATTAAATGCGAATTAAAATTTGCGGCATTACCCAACCAGACCAAGGACAAGCGATCGCTAATTTAGGAGCTACGGCTTTAGGTTTTATACTCGTACCTAGTTCGCCTCGTTACGTCAAAATCGAGCAAATTAACGCTATTACCGCCGCAATACCCGACAAAATTGATTTTATCGGTGTTTTTGCCGACGAGCAACCGGAAATTATTCAGCAAATAATTGTTAAAACCCCCTTGACAAGTGTGCAGTTACATGGTAGGGAATCTCCCGAATATTGCCAAAGGCTGCGGCAATTATTACCCGACCGGGAAATTATCAAGGCTTTGCGGATCAAAGACAGAGAAAGTTGGGAAAAGTCGGCAATTTACTTCAATAGCGTCGATACTTTGCTTTTAGATGCCTACCATCCCCAATTACTCGGCGGTACGGGACATACCTTAGACTGGCAAGCCTTAGCCAGTTTTTCGCCCCCCTTGCCCTGGTTTCTGGCCGGAGGACTCAACCCCGATAATATTAGTGAAGCTTTAACCAGGCTGCACCCCCAGGGTATTGATGTGTCTAGCGGCGTTGAGCGATCGCCTGGTGATAAAGACCTCAAAAAAGTCGCCCTCTTGTTAGAGCGACTGCAAAAAATCAGTGATCAGTGATCAGTTAGAAGGTTTTGGGTGTTGGGGTTTTAGGGTTTTAGGGTTTTAGGGTGTTGGGGTGGTCACTGCGTGCGCGTTCTGGGGGGGTTTTGGGGTTTTAGTTGAATTCCCCCATTTCCCCATTCCCCCATTTCCCCATTCCCCCATTTCCCCATTCCCCCATTTCCTCATTTCCCCATTCCCCCATTTCCCTGACTAGAAGAAATTAGGTTTATGACGGATCAGGTTAAGATACTCCTCGCGGGTTTTCTGCTCGTCTTGGAAGACTCCTAACATGGCACTGGTGACAGTCCAAGATCCCGGTTTCTGCACCCCGCGCATCACCATGCACATATGGGTTGCTTCCATGACTACCGCAACCCCTTGGGGGTCGAGAATTTCTTGAATCGCTTCGGCAATCTGACGGGTGAGGCGCTCTTGGACCTGTAAACGACGGGAATACATTTCCACAATGCGGGCCAATTTACTTAATCCGACCACCTTTTGGTTAGGAATATAGGCAACGTGGGCCCGCCCCATGAAGGGTAACATATGATGTTCACAGAGACTAAAGAAGTCAATATCGCGCACTAATACCATCTCATTATGACCTTCATCGAAGATCGCACCATTAACGAGGGTTTCTAGGGATTGTTGATAGCCTTGGGTGAGAAACTGCATCGCTTCGGCCACCCGTTTGGGGGTTTTTAATAAACCTTCTCTTTCGGGATCTTCTCCCACCGAGATCAGGATATTTCTGACCGCATCCATCATCTGTTCTTTGTTTTCGTCGGAAGTCGGATGAATTTGAGCGGTTTTGCCATTGTGGGTGTTGCGATCGGGGCGAGTGGTCACGCGTGCTTGAATAGCGTCGGTTAGATTACCGTTTAAACCGTTAGAAGAAGCTATGGTCATAATGAAGAGGCCTGTAGGCGAATTGATCGATAAATAGAAGTATTTTGGGTTATAATGCCCCCGCACTGGGCATAATGGTCATCGTTTCCACTACAGCCTGTTTGGGCAGTAACACCGCTTGCAGAATGGCCTGAGCGATGATATCTGGGGTTAACATGGCCGAGCGATCGAAATCTGCTTTGACGCTATCGCTGTCCCAGATGGGAGTATTGACAGCACCGGGGGTGATAATCGTGACGCGAATGGCGTTGACCCGCTCCTCGATCGCTAAAATGCGAGAAAATGCCACTAATGCCGCTTTGCTGACACTATAGGCCCCCCAATCAGGAAAAAAATTATCGGCGGCGATCGAGGAAACGTTAATAATCGTGCCTCCTCCCTGTTGACGCATGGCAGGTAAAATCCCCTGCACACACTGGTAAACACTGGTTAAATTCAGGTCGATCACCCGCTGCCAGTCTGACAAAGGTGTGTCAGCTAAGGGATTTGTGTAACCCATGCCAGCATTATTGATCAGGATATCGATCGGTCCGGATTCTTGGGCGATTTTAGCGATCCTAGAAGCTACTTCCGGTATATCTGCCAAATCTAAGGGGTAAGCTTGGGCTGATACGCCTAAATCTGCCGCCATTGCCGCCACGGCTGCCAATTTTTGCTGATTGCGACCGATTAAAACCAGATTAATTCCCGCCTTGGCGAAAGCGAGGGCGGTTTCTTTGCCGATGCCGCTACTGGCTCCAGTGATCAGCGCTCGCTGTTGACGAATAACAGAGTTCATGGTATAATCTGAAATCTCTTAATTCCGGGTAGTTAGGGCAAAATTTTGGCGGTTAGGGGAACCCTAGAAAGGTTTAAGGCAGTTGGGTTGGATCGGAGCAATTTTTCTCGCACCAAAATTGCCGCGTCCACCTGGGGCGGGGGGAAGCATTGACTATCGGGTAGGTTCAAGATTTAAGAATCGTTACAAAATTTTACCTAGCCAATTATAGCACTGTTAAGTCAGGGATCACTAATCTTTGTGTATATTCAGATATCTAACCAGCGAGGGGAAAAAGCGGACTGGTTGGCGAGAATTCTTGAGGCTGCCTTGAAACTCCCTCCTCCTGCGCTGAAAACTACTCACCGGAGGAGATGGCAGCGGTGGGTTGAGTGCGATTGACAATTACCACTCGATCGCCGACAACGGGACTTCTAGCGAGGAGAATTCCCTCGTTATCCTTCATTTCCAAGCGGCGAAAATCGAGACTTTGGCAACGTTGAAAAACCGAATTAGCCAATTTATCCTGTTGTGATGCCTCCAGACCATACCAATTATCGCCCAAAATAACTACTAGACGACTAGCCAAAAAGTCCGCTTCTACGGTAGCAATAATCCCGGCGGGATAACGAGTAGTTAAATCGGTAATTTCCGCTTGAATGGCTGCGACTAAACTTTGTTCGGGAGTTAATCGCGGTTTTGCTTTGGTAATCGGGACGGGAATCGGTGCCTCTGGTGCGATTAATTCTGGGGGAGTTTCGATAATTTCCCCGGCTGCCGGGGAAGGACTAGAGACAACTTCAGGCATATTTTCGGCAATTTCCGCCGGATTTTTCGGTAAACTGACCACAGCTACTAATAGGATAGTGACTAAACTTCCTGTTAACAAGCCGGTAATTAACCAATCGGGAATTTTTTCGCTAATTCCCCCAGGTAAAAGTCGGCGAATTTTGCTCAAAATCGTCGTCCACCACCCTTCCACCTGCTCGAAATCCGGTAAAATATCGTCGATTCCCTCCGCTGCTTCGATTGGAGAATCTGCGGTTAAACTTTGCTCAACTCCTGCGAATTCGTCTGGTTTTAAAGCAGCGGCTAACTGTTGCGTTGAGTTAAGAAGATTATCAACAGCAACTTTTGGGGGTAACACTATCCCCGTTCCCGTGTTAAGTTGGGAAACGATCGAATTTAACTGCTCGATCGCCTCTTGTAGCCGGATCACCGTTTCTGCTTGGCTGAAATTCTCTCGCTCATTTGGTTGAGTCATAATTAATTCTTCTTAACCCGCTGCCATTCTTTTTCAAAATATCATTCTATGCGCCGTTTTCTCGGTTTTTTAACCAGTATTTTCCTTGTCTTCCTGACTGCTTGTGGTAGTGTCACTCCCCCGCAAGAATTTGCCCCCGACGGAGAAATCGTCGCCAAAGCCCTTTTATTACAATTTCGTCACACATCCGATCGCCTTAGTCAATCTTTACATATCGATGATCCGCAGGTAAAAATTGCTAAAATTAATGTCACCAGTCTGGAACCGCTTTATGTGGGCAATTTGCCCGCTTATCACTTGCAGGGAGATTACGATCTAACTCTACAATTGCCCCATCAAAAAGATACCAAACAACACAACAATTTTGATCTTTATTTACAAAGACAGATCGAGGGTAAAACTTGGCGTTTACTGGAAGAAGTTGCCTCACAATGGCGCAGCTATTTAGTGAAATAACCGGAAAAAGCCCAGGGGTTTTGCTATAGTCTATGATCATCGAAAATTTTGGGTCTGAAACCCCGTCGTTCTAGGTTGGCTTTACTGTTAAGTAGTCGTGCAAAATTAATTTCCTAGTGAAGAAAGGCAAAAGGCAAAAGGCAAGAGGTGGTTAGATATGTGTAATTAATTTTGCTTAGGTACTTACCAGTAACAGATAAAGCCATTGGAATTGACTTAGGAATTAGTAGCCTCGTGATTACCAGCGATGGCGACAAAGTATCTAATCCTAAGCATTTTTAAAAGCATTATCGGAGACTGCGAAAAGACCCAAAAAGCCTTTCTAGGAAGAAAAAAGGCTCAAAGAATCGAGAAAAAGCGAGAATCAAAGTAGCCAGAATTCCCGCTCAAATCACCGATAGCAGAAAAGACCATTTACACAAGCTAACCACTCAATTAGTTCGGGAAAACCAAACTATTGTGGTTGAGAATTTAGCCGTCAAGAATCTGGTCAAAAACCCGAAATTATCTCAGGCAATATCTGATGTAAGCTGGGGAGAAATCACCCGACAATTAGCCTATAAATGCCGTTGGTATGGGAGAAACTACATCGAAATAGATAGGGTTTGCTGAATAAATCTAAAAACCTTGTTGGATAAGGCTTTTAGACTTTTTTGACCTCAAAAAGTCCCGACCCTTGCAGTGATTGAGGGGAAAATTTCGGGACTTTTTCCCTGAAAATTAGGTAATTGACCAGGTGAAAATGGGTAAAACCCCACACCCCACACCCCACACCCTGCCACCAGGAAAAACTTTTTCAGCAGACCCTAGATAGATGGTTTCCTAGCTCTAAAAGGTGTAGTAATTGCGGGTATATTGCCCTTGAAAATGCCGTTAAATATTCGAGAGTGGGATTGTCCAGACTGTGGGACTCACCATGACCGAGATATTAACGCTAGTAAAAACATTTTGGCCGCAGGGCTTGCGGTGTCAGTCCGGGTCGCGACCTGATGACCAGAACAGAGTAAAACTGGGGCGGCAGGTGCGGAACCCCGCAAGGGAAAGAAGCAGAAACCCAAATCGTGAGGTTTGGGAATCGCCGTCCGTACCACGCCACTTTTTTAGGGTGGTCGCGTCAATGGGGTTGACGCAGATAGCGAAAAACGCTTAATTGCTTAAGTCTGACTCTTTCTCAACGTCCGTTTTGAGTGTCCGGATGCCGGACGGACACTTTGAACAAGTCGAAAAAATCTCATGTTCAACCTTATTTCCTAGAAAGTTTTACTCGTTCAAGGCCGAATTTGAATTCTTTTCTGAACAAAACCCCCTACTATCTGTTGTCAAGGTTCAGTTTTTAGCTTGGTTATCG
>NZ_JADBVE010000349.1:0-17151 GCF_020245285.1 Microcystis sp. M31BS1 | reverse complement strand
TTGTTCCCAGTATTATTACTACTAATACTATCCATAAAGGGTGTCTTTTTCCTTGATCTTTCCGAAAGTCCTTGACTTGTTTCAGTTTTTCTATTAAGCTCAACATATATTTAAAAGGTTGGCGGTCACTTCTCATTTTACAAAGACAGTGATCGCTTTTACTTTTGATATTCTGATGGGAGAATGAAATAGCCCTACGTTGACGCGACCACCCTAAAAAAGTGGCGTGGTGAGGAATCGCCGTCCGTTTTACGCCGGCGAGGATGTCAAATGATCGAGTTAAACCTGAGCATCAAGATTCTACCATGGAGATCGAACGTCTTAACGCCCTTTCCGATAATTATATTTTCCTCCTCTACGATCGAGCGCAAAAAATCGCAGCCGTGGTGGATCCGGCGGAACCTGAACCCGTTTTCAGGCGATTGGAGGCTTTACAGGTGGATTTAGTCGCTATTTTCAATACCCATCACCACGGCGACCATGTGGGGGCTAATCAGGCTTTAATTAATCGTTATCCCCATCTTTGTGTTTATGGGGGAAAGGAGGATCGCGGTCGCATTCCGGGGCAGCAGCTGTTTTTAGCGGAGGGGGATCGGGTGGAATTTGCCGGTCGCTCGGCCGAGGTTTTCTTTGTCCCCGGCCACACTCGCGCTCATATTGCCTACTATTTTCCCCCAGTTAACCCCGGAGATTACGGCGAGTTATTCTGTGGTGATACCCTGTTTTCGGGGGGTTGTGGTCGTTTATTTGAGGGAACACCGGGGCAAATGGTGGCTTCTTTAACTAAATTGCGATCGCTGCCTGACCAGACTAGGGTTTGGTGCGCTCACGAATATACGTTAAATAATTTAAAGTTTGCCTTGACAGTTGACCCTAATAATGCTGCTCTGCAACAGCGTTATCGGGAAGTGGAGAAAAATCGCGCCCAAGATCTTCCCACGATTCCAGCAATTTTGGGGACGGAAAAGCTGACTAATCCTTTTTTGCGTTGGGATAGTCCCGCTTTGGCAATGACCATGGATAGCAACGAACCAGTACAAGTGTTTGCACGGCTGCGGGGGAAAAAAGATAATTTTTAACTGGTAGCTAAGTAGGTAGGTGTTAAAAACTGTCAAAACCCCCCTTAATAAGGGGGGTAGGGGGGATATCCCCTGATTAAGGGGGGTAGGGGGGATATCCCCTGATTAAGGGGGGTAGGGTTGATTTGTAGGGTTGATTCATGAATCATCCCTACTAGGGGGTAGGGGGGATCAAAGGCAAAATCTATCTCTACAAGCTCAAGGGTTGCGGATCTAACTTCAAATCGGCAAGACTGACATCACCGTGACCATTTACCGCCACCTCTAGGGGCAAATTGCCGTGATAAGCTTGGATTAACAGGGTTTTTAAGTCCTCGATCAGGGGATAACGGGGATTGGCTCCGGTACACTGATCATCGAAAGCTTGTTCGGCTAAATGGTCTAATTTGGCCATAAATTCGGCTTCACTTTCGGGAATTACCTCTTTAATACTGGCCGGAATACCGATTTCCCGTTTTAGACATTCGATCGCTAATACTAATCTTTCCACACTTTCGGTCTCGCTTTCTCCTCCCAGTCCCAGGGAATGGGCGATCCTGGCATAGCGCCATTTTACGTTAGGATATTTGTACTGAGAGAAGGTGGCCTGTTTAAAGGGGGCATCGGTGGCATTATAGAGGATGACGTGGGAAATCATCAAGGCATTGGCCAGACCGTGGGGAATGTGGAAAATTGCCCCCAATTGGTGGGCCATGGAGTGACAGATGCCTAAAAAGCCATTAGCGAAGGCCATTCCTGCCATTGTCGCCGCGTAATGGACTTTCTCCCGCGCTTTCGGGTCTTTAGCTCCGTTATGATAGGAACTGGGCAAGTATTTAAACAGCAGTCGGATGGCATCTTGAGCAAGAGCGTTAGTATATTCTGAGGCTAAAACCGAGACGTAGGACTCAAGAGCGTGAGTTAAAGCGTCAATTCCGCCGTAGGCTGTTAATTTTTTCGGCATATTCAGCACTAATTCCGGATCAACAATTGCCATGCTGGGAGTTAGGGCATAATCTGCCAAAGGATACTTAATATTATTACGGCGATCGGTCACGACGGCGAAGGGAGTCACTTCCGATCCTGTTCCCGAAGTGGTGGGAATACAAACCATCAGAGCTTTTTCGCCTAAAGGGGGCAATTCATAGACTCGTTTGCGGATATCCATAAAACGCATCGCCAAGCTCTCGAATTCTATCTCTGGATGCTCGTAGAGTAGCCACATGATTTTAGCGGCATCCATGGGGGAACCACCACCGATAGCGATAATCACATCGGGATTGAAGGTATTAATGACATTTAACCCCCGTTCGACGGTTTCTAGGGAAGGATCGGGTTCCACATCATAAAAGATATTAATCGTGATGCCGATTTCTTCTAAAACTTCCTCTAAAGGTGCGGTAACTCCTAGGTCAAAAAGAGGTTTATCGGTGACAATAAAGGCCCGTTTTTTGCCGGCTAATTCCCGAATAGCGACCGGTAATGACCCGTATTTAAAATATACTTTTGGTGGTACTCGGAACCAAAGCATATTTTCCCGGCGCTCGGCCACGGTTTTAATATTTAATAGGTGGGTAGGTTCGACGTTTTCGCTGATGGAATTACCGCCCCAAGTGCCACAACCGAGGGTTAAACTAGGATCGAGACGGAAGTTATAGATATCACCGATCGCACCTTGGGAGGAAGGGGTATTAATTAATACCCGGGCCGTTTCTACGTTGTCTTCAAAGCGTTTAATATGTTCCCGATTTGAGGGTGCGGTATAAAGCACGGCCGTATGACCTCGACCGGCAAATAAGACCAGTTTTTCGGCTTTTTTCACCCCATCTTCAAAGTCTTTCGCTCGGTACATAGCTAAAATTGGCGAGAGTTTTTCGTAGGAAAATGGTTCCTCTAAGCCAATATTTTCCACTTCTCCGATTAGTAAGCGTGTATCTTCGGGAACAAAAATTCCAGCCATAACGGCTAATTTTCCCACCGGTTGCCCAACGATATCGGGGTTAATATGACCATCTTTTAGGAGAATCCTGACGACTTTTTCCCTTTCTTCAGGGGAAAGAAGATAGGACCCGCGATCAATAAATTCCTGTCGAACTTCTTCATAGATGCTATCGACAACGATTACCGATTGTTCGGAGGCGCAAATCATGCCATTATCGAAGGTTTTACTGAGAATAATCGAGGAAACAGCCATTTTTATGTGAGCGGTTTCGTCAATTAAAGCGGGGGTATTGCCGGCACCAACTCCTAGGGAAGGTCTTCCCGAAGAATAGGCCGCTTTTACCATACCAGGACCGCCGGTAGCGAGGATTAAATTAATGCTGGGATGTTGCATTAATGCTTGGGAAAGTTCCACCGATGGCTGATCGATCCAACCAATAATACCGGCCGGTGCGCCCGCTTTCACGGCCGCTTCCAAGACAATTTTGGCCGCCGCGATCGTGCAGTCTTTGGCTCGCGGATGGGGGGAAAAAATGATGCCGTTACGGGTTTTCAGGGCAATTAGGGCTTTAAAAATGGCTGTGGAGGTGGGATTTGTGGTGGGTACGATCCCCGCTAAAATGCCCACGGGTTCGGCGATTTTTTGCAATCCAAAGGATTTATCTTCTTCGATAATGCCGCAGGTTTTGCTGTGTTTATATTTGTTGTAGATGATTTCTGAGGCAAAATGGTTTTTAATCACTTTATCCTCTATTACCCCCATCTCTGTCTCTTGTACGGCCATTTTAGCCAAGGGAATGCGAGCGTTGTTGGCTGCTAATGCCGCTTTTTTGAAGATAAGATCTACTTGTTCTTGGCTATAGTTGGCAAATTGTTGTTGAGCTTTTTTTACCTGTTGTATCAGTTCTTCTAGCTCTTGTCTATTGGTAACTGTCATAACAATTTTGTGGATGAAATTAGACATTTTATTTTCTTATAGCGTTTTTCGGCAAGGGATTCACTTAATCTTGGGATTTTCTTTATAGTTTCCTAAGCATTGGTATTATAGGATACTAATTCTAAATCCATTGAGCATAGGTGACATATCAGGACAGGCACTCATGCAAGAGGCACTCATGCAAAGGGGAGAATAAATAATCAGTTTTTAATAACTGGATTTAGTATAAATTATGATTGACCAGTACCTAGAAAAAGTTTGAGGACAGAGACTCAATGATCAAGTTACCAGAAATTCAAGCCGTGTTCGAGAAGCTGGTTCTATTCCGCGCTCCTTGAGTGAAAAGTTTAAAGTTGATCACAGCTTGGCAACGGATTCAGGGTGAGATTCAACATCAAACTAGGATATCTCTAAACTCTAGAAAATAAATATCTTCAGAGCCACCGAATCAAAGAGAATTAAATCACTCAATTTTGATGATATTTTGAATAATTAATCTAAACCCAGTTTCTTGGCGAAATTTTTCCATCCTCTCCTGTTGTGAAGTCTGAAAGTTAGGCTTTTTGTTATTAGCAATGTAGGCTTTTCTAGACGAATAATCCTCTATACCATGATTTTCAATAAATACCCGAATTGTGTTTCTTAGTTGCTCTTCTCCGTCTCCTACCCACCCCGAATTTTTCCCCTTTCGTTCTTTTAATTCTACAAAAATCAAACAATTAGCATAGGTCAGCATTCCATCACAGCGTTTATCCATACCACTACCATCGACTTTTCTAATTTCAATACATTTATCAATAGCGGTAAATGTCACTTCAATTTCTTGAGAGTTTTCCACAATAGCAATCCAATCACTGGGATTTTCTGTATCTAAATAAGCGGGAGTTTCTGGGGGAGGTGGCTGATCACAAATTCCAAATTTATGCCGATGGGTTTGACTCTGACATTTTTTATCAAAGAAATTTATCTTCATAACTGTTCTTCGATTTCTAGTAAATCATCAAAAAGCTGATTTGTCTCTCCCAGGGAAAGATTGAGATAATTTTCATCAGAAGGTAAACCATTATATGTAGCAAGTTCTCGGATTTCTCCTTGCTCTGTTAATTCATATACAATAGCATCTTCTGCCGCTATACAAGAGGCTTTCGGGACAATTTGGTTGAGCTTTTCTTGGAGATAATCGGCGTTATAAATCGCTGATGATAGGATTTTTTTGATAACTTTATCCGCTTTGATAGCTAGGGTTAGATCGTTGATAATATAAGGACTATGAGTAGTTAAAATTAGTTTATTTCCCTGGGTTAAATTGGCAAATTCAAATAATTTATATAAAATCTTTTTCTGAGATTGGGGAAATAGATTCTGCTCGATTTCTTCCACAATATTTACAAAACACTCATTGCGGTATTTAGAAGATAACACTTCTAGTGCTGCCCTTTTTAGGTCATCGGAAAGATTATCATTAGAGATAATTTTCTCGATTTCCATTTTTAATCTTTTTTGCTCCTCTCCACTGAGTTCATTGCGGGAATTTTCTTGAGTTCGATTGATCGATAAAGCAATATTTCGAGAAACGAGAAATAAAGGAACAAAAGACTGAAAACCACTGGAAGCTTCTGATAGATTTAGTTGATAATCACTACCCACAATCTTTGCCAGTCTATTAAGTTTATCAAATTCCAATTTAACCTCACCTACTGGCAAAGTCAAACTGCCAGATAATTCCTGTTGTGAGCGATCCAATTCTTCCCAGAAAGTATATAATGATTCTGGCAGTCCTTTGAGTTTTTCTGGCCATCTTACTGCACTCAAAAAGTTTCGCTCTGCTGGTACATACATAATTTTTGGTACTCGATACTTTGGATTATCAGTACGCTCGATCGATAATTTAGCATTTTCAAAACTAATTCGATAAACATCTCCATTGTATTCAATTTGGGTTTCGGGTAAAAAGTAATTGGTTAAATTTTGGTATTGACAAAAAGATTTAACAAAACGATTATATTTAGTCACATATTTTTCCTCTAAATCCCCACGATATAGAGCTTTTTCCAACCAGCTTAATGTTGATATTAATTTAGCAATGCTACTTTTTCCAGTTCCTTGATTACCGATAAAAATCGTTACTTTCCGAACGTCGATAAAACCATCATTTTCTAGTAAACCCGCCTTAATTGGACCGAAGTTTTTAACTTTAATTTGGCTCATTGTTATCCCCTTGATTGACGATAAGTGGGTGGGTGGAATTAAATATAAGATGAACGTAGGTTGGGTTGAAGCATGAAACCCAACACCTGCTCATGTTACGCTACCGCTAACCCATCCTACAAATAATTGTGCCTCCCTACTTAATAAATTTTGGCCAGTAATTTGTCCCGAAAAAAGCTCGTGTTTAACACGAGCTAAATTAACTAACTTCAAGGACTAATTAGCCACCGACCTTAACTACCGGTTTAAAACTGGGAACAACCAGTTCACTGTCCTGTTTAGTCAGCTTATTGTATAACCGTTCCGTATTGGGGAAATTAGCAGCTGGTAGAGTCGGGAAACGACGATAGGGAACCGTATCTTCACCAAATAATTGTAGGTATTCCATGCTATTAACCATGGCACCAATAAAGGCCTTTAATCCCTGAGTTGCCAGAATTTGGTTATATTTCTGGATTTCTTTTTGATTCAAGGGAGCGCGACCTAAGAAGTGCTTGGTTCCCAATTCAATTACTTTCGTATTCGGATAGGGAGCATAGAATTCTTTCAGGTAAAGATCCGAACCACCTAAACCCTCAATAAACTCTTTCACCGTGATCTCAGCATTGCTTAATTTACTCTCTAAAGCGGTAAATTCGGCATTGATGATATAGGGTTCGAGATCCCGTTCAAAAATCTGACGATAGGCAGCACGAACAGTATTTTGTACGGCAACTTTATCGAGATTAGTTAACAGTTTAAAGACCTTAGTTTGTTCCCGTTGAACCGTGACACCTTGACCGACACGAGATTGAATATCGGGTTCAGTGCGAATCGAGATCGAAGGTGTACCCAATTCAATAAAGCGGGGGGTTTCCTCTTTATCAACTCTTTGGCCGATATCTTCGCGGAGATTGCCCAAACGCACCATCCGTAACTGCATCCCTTGGGGAGTTAGATAGCGCTCGTAGGGAACCGTATCTTCGCCAAAAGCTTCCGTATATTCAGGACTATCGATAATGGCATCGATTAAAGCATAGAAGCCTTTTTTCGAGCAGATATCGAAGTATTGATTCATTTCCTGACGACCGTAGGTGGGACGACCGAGCAGACGACGGTGAATATATTCGATCGCTTTTACCACATAGAGAGGAGTCCAGTAGATTTTCCGGAAAGTCTCGGATTTAGCTAGGGTTTTGATAAACTCGCGCAGAGTAATATCGCCATTTTCCAACTTAATCTCGGCCACGGATAAACGCTGACCTTCGTAGGGCATTCGACCGAAAACCTGACGATAAGCCGCTAAAATCACTCTTTGGGTGGAACTTTCGCCAAATTTAACGCTCACCCCATTGCTAGAACCGGGTAACTCGTTATTGAGACGGAAAACTTTCGGTCCCAAAGTACCGGGGAATTCACCTCGGGCGCCGGGGTTGCTATTTTGGTTATTAGTGGCAGGTCCGCGGTGGATGAGGATACGTTTGCTATCTTTACCAAAGGGAGCGGGACTAGAACTAGGTTCCCGGGTTTCTTTCGGGAAAATTGCCCCAAATTGGATTTCTAGGGGGTCATTTCCAGAACCGTAAACGTGCTGATCCGGTAAGGGGCGATCGTATTTAGCAAAGGTGGTGATAAATTGGGGAACTTTGCGGAAAGGTGCGCTGTAGTTAAACAGGTCAATCTGCATCCCCCAGTTACGACATTCCTGCGCTTCTGCACCCAAACCACGGAGATAGGGAACGGTTTCTTCGCCGAAATAGTCAGAATACTCCTGAGAATCGACTAAAGCATCGATTAAGGCCGCTAAACCGCCGCTAGAGACGATCGAGAAGTATTTCTGCACTTCTTCCCGGGAGGAAGGACCGCGACCGAGGAAATGACGGAAAGCCAATTCTAGGGCGCGACTATTGATAAAAGGTTCAAAGAACTGTTTACGATAGAGAGGCGATTTACCGAGACGACGGACGAATTCTTTCATCGAGATGTCGCCGTTTTTCACCTTCGATTCTAGGTCAGAAATGGACTGACTATAGGCGCGGGTGATGTCCCGTTCAAAAATTTGTCTGTAGGCAGCCTTGATAATCGAAGATTTTTCCGACTCCGATAAACCGGTTTTCATGACAAACTTTTGCCGTTTTTCGGCACCATTGTAGTAGCTTTGGGGAAGACTTAAACCCTGTTGGTCACTACTGGGACGCTGACGCAGTTTATTAGAGGGGGTGGGGGCTTTTAATTCCCCTAGTAGGATATTGAAATAGTCACTGATTAAAGTGGCCGCATCCTTGTCTCTCTGGAAATACTCGATCGAAGCGGCCCGCATTTCCTGTAGGGCCACGATGGTGGCATCAATAGAACAGGCATTTTCGAGAACTTCCCTTAAACCGCGGGTATTAACGATCAGGATACTGGTATCACCAGCCACGATCGCATAGGTAATATAACGCAGGAACCAGGATAAATCCCGGAGGGACTTCTGCATATTGCTCGGACCGTAACGAGAGACGTTAATCGGTCGGAATCCGGGGGGAATCGGGCCGCTAGAGGCGAAAATCCCCTTTAAGCCACCGAGGATGCCACTACCGCCACCAGACCCGCTTTCAGCGTAGGTAACGGTTCCTAATTTCATCCCTTCCTGGACGTTGATAACTTTACCCGCACCCACCAGGGCCAATTCTTCCACGGGGGGTTTTTCTAGATAGGCCATGGGTGAACCACCGGTAAAAATCCGGTTAGCTGCCCGCGAGACGATCAGATCGGAGTTCCGGGTGAGCGTTTGGGCAATATCTAAACGCTTGCTCCCCGATTGGAAGTAGGCGATCAGTTCGTTGAGTTCGGGTTTATCGAGAAAGCGGTCTTGTTGTTCTGCTTGGGTAATGGCAGATACTGGGACGGTTTGATAGAGTTGGGGACGCGCTAAGGAGCTGCCACCGCTTGCCTTAAGACTCATTGGATTTTAACTATCTCCCTTGACGATGTGCTGAGTTCTCCAATCGTGGAGGCGATCGGTCTTAAAACCAGATGTTTAAAAATTTAATCAGCATCTAGATTAAAACTTTTTGCGCTTCCTGAGATAGTTTATTAAGAATTATATAGATTTTTTTCGCTCAAGTTGCCGATTGGTCTATTCTGACACCCCACCTGTATGGGAGGCTAACCAGTCTAAATAGGTCTGTGAACCCGCCACAATCGGTAAAGCGATGATTTCTGGGACGGCATAGCTATGAAGTTCCTGTATCTTCGCCGATAACTGCTCAAACTGCTTTAAATCGGTTTTGATCACTAATTGCCATTCGCTCTCGTTTTCAATCTGTCCCTGCCAACGATAAATGGAACGCATCGGGTAAATACTGACACAAGCGGCTAGGCGATCGTTAAGTAAGGCGATCGCTAAGTTTTCCGCTTCCGTTTCGCTGGCCGTTGTCACCAGCACCACTCCAAAACCGGTTAATTTTTCAGTCATAAGTAGTCGTGCAAAATAAATTTCCTAGTGAAGATAGGCACTCATGCAAAAGGAGGAATAGATAATCAGTCTTTAATAACCGGATTTAGTATGATAACCGATAACTGATCACTGATCACTGATCACTGATAACTGATAACTGATAACTGATAACTGATAACTGAATTTAGGCGATCGCTTTTTCTAAAGCGGCCAGATCGGGAATACAGAGAGATTCCTGCTGTCGTTGAATCAGGCCTTTTTTCTGCAATTTGGTCAAGGAGCGGGTCACAGTTTCCCGGGCAAGTCCACTAATACTACTCAACTCCCGGTGAGGTAGATTAGGAATTATCGCACCCTGACCGCTTTTTTCTCCTTGACCTTCGGCTAAAAAGAGTAAAGTATCGGCCACTCTGGAGAGACTATCGGCCTCGCGCAAACGTAAACGCCGGTTAAGTTGACGCAAACGCTTGGCCATTAACTGAGAAAGACGAATTCCCGCTAAAGGTTCCGATTTGAGCAGATTAACAAAATCTTGGGCGGGAATACTGCTAATTGTGGCCGTGGTTAAGGTGATAGCATCGCTGGAGCGGGTAGATTTGTCTAAAGCGGCCATTTCTCCGACTATTTCCCCTTTACCGACGATATTTAAGGTGACTTCTTTACCCGACCTATCGTAAGTACGAATTTTCACCCAACCATCCAGAATAAAGTAAACCGAACCACCCCAATCATTTTCTAATAAAATCGCCCGATTAGCAGGATGAGTTCGGGTGACAGCATGAGAAGTAACTTGATCGAGGGTTTCAGGGGGCAAACCGACCAATAAGGTGGCTGTATCCAATAATTTTTGAATCTCTGCTGATTTTTCCGCAGGATAGCGTTTTTCTTCCATGGTTTAATATTTAAATTTTGTTCGTTTTAGGCAGGTGATTCTACAATGGAAAGTTGTGGGTATTTTTAATGATCCAGTGACCGATAAACAGGATTTTTCCTCCCTACTGACCGAGATCGATCGGATTCTTTCTGGGGTGATTTCGTCTCTAGTTAACCCGCAAGAAGTTACTTCCGAGACAATTATCGCCACTCGTCAACATTTAGAATCGGCCAGAGTGATGCTTTCTCCCTTATTGTTGCCCGCTCCAACCCCTGAAGTTGCCCGTTGGTCCCTGGGAATGGAGGTGCAACCAGAGGGGGTGAAAATCGTCTTTTTTCGGGAAAGCCAAGGATTAATCGATTTTTATCCTCTTTCTTGGAGTCTGGCAACGGGAACAAGCGATCGCTTACCCTGCTCCCAGGTGGACGAATATCTAATTAGTTGGCTATCTCATCGGGATTTTAGCACCGATTCTTGGCTCTGGGAAGCCTTAGAGCGATTAGAAGCTATCATTATCACCGACGATGGGGAAACCTCCACGGATGACCTGAAAAAAGCCCTTCTCAGCGCGCAACTAATACCCCCCGATCGCCTATCTAGTCTAGAAACAGCGATCGCTACTGCTCTGGCCCATATTCCCACTAGCGACCAACCCCAAACCCAAACCCTACTGGTGATCGAAGGTAAACGAGAGACTACCACTTTAGCACTGCTGGAAGTCCCGCCGCAAACTCGCTCTTTATCCCGTCAAGCGATCGCTCTGAGCCATTTTAACTACGGGGAAAACACCTATGAACGAGCCATACTCTCTCAGTTAATTTATCCTCTCTGGCGTTCTTTTTTGCCTCTTTCCCGCTCCGATCTCACCGATACTAATCCCTTAAAAAAATCTTTACTGGCAGCCGCTAGATTAACCAAATTAATCCTGCAAGAAGAAAGCGAATTTACCTCCTCTCTAGCCGGTCATACTTGGACGGTCAGTCGCAGCGATTTAAATAAGAAGGTCATTATACCATATCTAGATAATTTAAGACAAAAAATTAATGATTTGTTAGAAAAACAGCAAAAAAGTCTTGAAGACATCGATCAAATAATTTTTAGCGGTAATTTTTTCTTAACCATTTGGCCCTATTTTCTAACAGAAATACAGCAAGAATTTGCTGGTTGCAATCTAGAGTCCCCCAGTCAAGAAACCTTCTCACCAGCAATCTTAGGTTTGGGTCGTCTCTGTTTATTTTCGGCTCTTAGAGGTGAGAAGGTCAATAATGCTTAAAAACATCAACTTCAGCATCAGTCAAAAGTCAAAATTTAGGTGTGAATAGAATTTTTAGGGTAATTGTGGGGAATACTAAAAGGAAAACTTCGTATCTCACCATTAAGATAACTGCCGTAAACCCAACTGAACCCATTCTATTCAGAATCGTCATTATAAATATCTTGGAGAGTTTTATTTTCGTAGCGTTCCTGATCTTGATTTTTGCCGCGACGGGAAGGACGACGGTATTTTTTATTGGCTAACTTGGGTTCGTAGGTTTCTTGACCTGCTTCTTTAATTTTTAACTTTAAACTTGACTCTTTTGTGCTAGTTTTCTGTAATGACTGTTCTCGTGCGATCGCTTCTTCTAAAAACTCTAAATAATGTTGGTAACGTTCCCAATCTCCCCTCACCACACAGTTAGGTTCCCGACGGTGAGTACAATCATTAAATTGACAATTTCCTAAAGCTAAACGCTGTCTCACTTCCGGAAAATAAAAAGTTAATTGTTCCGGTAAACAGTTAAGATCAGGTTGGTTAAAACCCGGACTATCGGCCAATAAACCCCGATTTGGTAAAGCAAATAACTGCACATGACGGGTAGTGTGACGACCTTTTTGCAGTTTTCCCGACACATCCCCCACCCGTTGGTTAATCTCAGGAATTAGGCAATTAATTAAACTCGATTTTCCCACCCCCGAAGGACCGGCCAAGAGAGTGATTTTATGGTTTAATTGTGCCAATAAAGCCTCAAATCCCCGATTTTTCTCGACACTGACAAAAAAAGGCCGGTATCCCCAAGCAGCTAGGCGATCGCCCCAGAAATCTATTTGTTCGGGTTCCCCCAGATCAATTTTATTGACACAGACGGCAATTTCTAAGCCTGTGGACTCGGCTTTCACCAAAAAACGACTGATCAGCCAAGGATCGAGGACGGGTTCAGCAAGGGCAAAAACTAGCAAAATCTGCTCGATATTAGCAACGGCCGGCCGATCGATCTCGGTACTGCGGGGGAGGACTTCTGCGATCGCACCCTGCCGATCATCAAAATTGGCTTCCTCCACACGCACCCGATCACCAACCATCACCGATTGACCAATTTTTTGCAAGCGAGCGCGACGGGTACAGAGAAGATTCTCGCCCATAACGGCAGAATCCAAGCGTACCTGATAGAAATTCGCCTGTACGGCCACCACTGTACCGTATAAATCGGTTAATTGTGCATCTACCATTTAGGAATCGGGACGATAGACTTTGAGAACAAAAAAGCTATCTCGGTCCTCGATCGATTCTATCTGATAACCCTCCACTGTCAGGCTAGTGGGAACCTGTTCGATCGGTTCCCCGGCATCTAACCAGACTTCCAACCGTTCCCCGGCGGTCATTTTCTCTAATTGCAATTTTGTCCGGACAAAATTAATTGGGCAGGGAGTGCCGCGCAGGTCTAAAGTCATAATTATTTAGGGTTTGCTGAAAAAGTTTCTCCTAGGGGCAGGGTGTGGGGTGTGGGGTGTGGGGTGTGGGGTGTGGGGTGTGGGGAGAATAAATAAAATAATCTCCTATCTCCTGACTCCTGAATACTGACTCCTGCCGACCGCCGACCGCCCCCTGCCTCCGTTAACCGACAAGATTTTTAGATTTATTCAGCCTGCCCTATTTATGGAAGATATTACCTAAAAATCCCTCGATGCCGCCTTTCCCCACGGTTTCCCCGCGAACTTTTGCTAATTTTTCCAGTAAATCCCGTTCTTCTCCGGTGACACGGGTAGGAATCGAGATTTTAACGGTAATGCGATGATCACCGCGACTGACGGGATTGCCTAATTTAGGAACCCCCTTATTTTCTAAAATCAGTACGGTGTTCGGTTGAGTACCGGCAGGGATAGTCAGGTCTTCTTGGCCATCTACCGTATTAACTTTAATAGTACATCCTAAAATCGCTTGGATATAACTAATCGAGATATTCGATTTAATATCATTGCCTTCCCGTTGAAATTCTGTATCTGTTTCCACGGTTAGATAAACGAATAAATCCCCCGGCGGCCCGCCTTTAAGTCCTGCGTCACCTTCCCGGGCAACGCGCAATTTCATGCCGTTGTCAACCCCCGCGGGGATGGTAATTTTCAGTTTTTTGGTTTCCTGTTTACGTCCGGAACCGCCGCAAACGTCGCATTTTTCCTCGATCACTTCGCCAGCGCCGTCACAGGTGGGACAGACCGAAACCTGAGCAAAAGTACCGAAGGGAGTACGGGTGGCGCGACGTACTTGGCCAGCACCATTGCAAGTGGTACAAGTACGAGAACTGGTCCCAGGTCTGGCCCCACTGCCTTTACAGGTTTGACAGGTTTCCAGATGACGGATGCGGATTTCCTTTTCGCCGCCAAAGACCGCCTCGCGGAATTTTAGTCGAAAATCGAGACGTAGATCCTCGCCCCGGGTAGGGCCTGTGCGTCGGCGGGCCGTTGCTTGGCCGCCCATGCCCCCAAAACCACTAAAGATTGTCTCAAATATATCGGCGAAACCGCCCATATTGTCGGGATCAAAACCGGCAGCACCTCCAGAAACCCCGGCCTCACCAAAGCGGTCATAACGATTGCGGGTTTCCGGTTCCGAGAGAATTTCGTAGGCGCGGTTAATTTCTTTGAAGTGTTCCTCGGCTCCTGGTTCTTTGTTAACATCGGGATGGTATTTTCGGGCGAGACGACGATAGGCGCGTTTGATGTCTTCTTTGCCCGCATCTCGCGAGACACCTAGAATTTCGTAGTAATCAGTGGGCATAGGGGGCTATGGTTCTGCTGGCAATTTATAAATAAAGTTTAAGTCTAGTTGTTACTTTAACAAACTATACATAATAGTTTAGTTGGGTTATCCCTACTATTTTTTTGGTAAGGAAGTGGGGGAGTGGGGAAGTGGGGTGTGGGGGAGTGGGGAAGTGGGGAGAAAGTGGGGCGTGGGGTGTGGGGAGAAGGGGAGAAAAAAGCTGAAAACTCACATCTGATTACTGATTACTGGTCACTGATCACTTTTTAATCTACGGCCTCGTAGTCACTGGCACTCATTTCTTCGCCATCGTAGGGGTGATCATCACTGCCCGATTCGCTGAATTTAGTTTCCAGATTACTATAGGTTCTGGTTCTAGTGTGGGAGAAGGTTTGCCCGTCGGCGAAGATATTGGGGGGAGTGGTCCGGATGCGGGTGGGTCGGGTCAGTTTTTCGGTGACATTGATCGATTCAAAACCAGTACCGTTGAGGATTTGGGTGTCCTCTTGTTTACCCCTGTAGATGCGGGTACCGATTTCGAGGACAATCTGACGAAATTCTTCCAGGATGGTTTTTAGCTTTTCTGGGGATATGGAAGGGTCGCGCAGGGCGATTTCCAACTGTTGTCGCTTCTGGTCGGCCAGTTGCCGGATATCGGGGGCAACTAACTCGCTGTTTTCCCTGAGGGTGACTTCGTAGCTATAGAAAAGACTATCGCATTGCTGGCGAATATCGATCATTTGCAGACGACCGCAATCAAATTCGGCGTATTTTTCGGCTTCTAGGCGCATTTTTTCAATTTCGTTCGGTTTCAGCCCTCCAGTATGACTAATTAAAATGCTTTGTTCTTTGCCGGTGCCTTGGTCGCTGGCGGCCACTTTCAAGATGCCGTTAACATCGATCTCGAAGGCTACTTCGATTTGTGGCATACCCCTAGGGGCGGGAGGAATTCCCGTCAGGAGAAATTTACCGAGGGTTTTATTATCCCGGGCCATGGCCCTTTCCCCTTGCAGAACATGAATTTCCACCGAAGTTTGACCATCGGCAGCGGTGGAGAAAACCTGAGATTTACTGGTGGGGATAGTGGTATTGCGATCGATAATTTTGGTAAAGACTTCGCCGAGGGTTTCAATGCCGAGGGAAAGGGGGGTGACATCGAGGAGGAGGATATCTTCTACTTCTCCACCTAAAACTCCCGCTTGAATCGCTGCCCCCAAAGCAACGGCCTCATCGGGGTTAACAGAGCGATCGATCTGGCCTGCAGAAAAGAAACGGGAGATTAATCGCTGTACGGCGGGGATTCTGGTGGAACCGCCCACGAGAATGACACGATTGATATCGCTAGGCTGCAGTTCGCTATCTTTGAGGGACTGTTGTACGGGTTCCAGGGTTTTTCCCACTAATTCTCTGGTTAATTCCTCGAATTTAGTGCGAGTTATTTCCAATTCTAGGTGTTTAGGGCCAGTTTCGTCGGCGGCGATGAAGGGGAGATTGATCGAGGTGGTAATCAGGCTAGAAAGCTCGATTTTGGCTTTTTCGGCGGCTTCTCGCAGTCTTTGGATCGCCATGCGATCGCTGGACAGATCGATGTTTTCTTGGCTTTGAAAGTTCTCCACCAGCCACCGCACTAAGAGGTTATCAAAATCGTCCCCCCCAAGATGGTTATTGCCGGCGGTGGCTTTCACTTCAAAGACTCCCTTCCCCAGTTGCAGGATGGAAACGTCGAAGGTTCCTCCCCCTAGGTCAAAAACGAGGATATGTTGATCTTCGTTTTGTTTATCTAAACCGTAGGCTAGGGCGGCGGCGGTGGGTTCGTTAATAATTCTTAATACTTCTAGTCCTGCGATTATCCCCGCGTCTTTAGTGGCCTGACGTTGGGCATCGGTAAAATAGGCGGGAACTGTAATCACGGCCTCGTTAATCGGTTCTCCCAGATAGGCCTCAGCATCGGCCTTTAATTTTTGCAGGATCATGGCCGAGATTTCTTGGGGGGTAAATTCCCGATCGCGAATTTTGATATTGACGGTATCATCGCGACCGCGTTGGCAATGATAGGCAACTCGTCCCCTTTCTACCTCGGTGTCTTGCCAGCGCCTACCGATAAAGCGTTTGATGCTATAGACGGTATTTTCGGCATTAGTGACCGCTTGACGTTTGGCCAGTTGTCCCACTAGGCGCTGGCCTTTGCCGAATCCCACGATACTAGGAGTTGTCCTTCCCCCTTCCGAGTTAGGAACTATAATCGGCTGACCTCCTTCGAGTACCGCAACACAACTGTTGGTTGTCCCTAAGTCGATGCCGATGACTTTTCCCATGACGCTCTAAATAATAACGATAGTTAATAGGATACAATCGCTGACAAAAATTGTCCCCAAATTAGAAAAGGGCTTTTTACCCCGTCTAATCTTGCCCCAGTTGAAAGCCGGTAGTTTTCCTCCGAGGCTAACAAAACTTGTTGGTAAAGTCGGCAAGCCTGCCCAGATCGATTTGTTGGACCATATATCAAGAGTAACCCACAACCAGTAATTTTGCTGATGCTTTCGCTCTCTATTCTTTGTATACTTTAGACGTTCATAATCTGAGATTTATTAAACTTCTGAAATCGTAGAGTCAGCAAGGAATCCAGTTCTTTTTTATGTTTCAGATGGGCATCATTCAGACATTCATAAATAGCTGAAGAAAAGTCAGAAAAGTTCT
>NZ_JADBVE010000348.1:0-25302 GCF_020245285.1 Microcystis sp. M31BS1 | reverse complement strand
ATAAATTGACGGCCACAGGTTACACAAATATGATTTTGTTTACCTTGTTTATTGATGCCATTTTTACGGATATGGGTAGATTTACATTCAGGGCATTGCATTTTGATTTCCTCCATTCATATCTCTATTATGCAACGCCCAAGATTACTCACTATCTCTTCCACAACGCCCAGGGAGGTCGCAGACTTAGTCGGAGGCAGATGCGGAGCCGACGGCGGAACCATAGTAAGACGACTAAAATAGAGGTTTCCGAAAATTGCCCCGCCAAGCAAAAACACGTTAAGAAGCAAAAAACTGAAAATTGCACTTTTTTCTCTCATATTTTTTTCTCATAAATGCTTGAAGAACCGTGGAGTCGATAACTACAGTTAAGTTAACTGTGGACACCAACAGATAGCCTACCAATTACTTCTGCAACCAATAACTGAAGCAGCCCAACTATTAATTATACCGCTCTCTGCGGTCTAGCACCCTCCTCTGTCTTACTATCCCACCTCCATCGGTCTAACACCCCCTTAATCATACCTAATACCGCACTGTGCGGTTTAATCACCTCAATTTGGGCATAATTAGCGCAGCGGAACGAAGAACCTGAAAACTCACATCTGCTCACTGCTCACTGATTACTGATTGCCTCCTATTGACACAAACGTTGATAAACTGTGGCCAAAGCTTGGACATCACCAACGTTACCCGGGAAAAGAACCACAGGTAAATTAGGAAAGAGGGGATGATCGGCTGCTGTACGGACCATGGAGACACCGGGGAGAATCTGACCGAGTAAACGGGCCGATTGCAGGCTTAAACCCGTACTTAAGACATCATTGGAGGTAATTCCACCTTTACTGATTAAAAAACTGATGTCACTGGGTAAACCCTTAACAATGTCCATTAACAGGGTGGAGACGACAACCCCAAAATCAAGGCGTTTCTGCACAGAGGCAAAGGTTAACTCTTGCCGACTGGTATAGATCACGGGGGTTTGTTTATTTTTGTGAATAAGCTTGACTTTTTCCAGAACTTGTGCTAGGAGTTGCTCTCGTTGCTCGGGACGATCGCGCAATGCCGTCACATCGATTTCGACTCCGACGGTGTTGGGTTGTTGAAGCAGTTCATCTAATTGTTGGCTAGTTTTTTTGACGTGGGAACCGACGATAATTGCCCCGGCTTCCCCCGTGGGCTTATACTTACCCATAGATTCGGGTGCGATCGGTTGAGTTCCTAAATTAGCCAAAGAAGTTAAAATACTGGCGGCACTGCGGAATAAAAATTTTTTTCCCTCCCCTGCGGCGGTTAAAATATCTTCGGCAAAGCGATCGAGATCCGCTTGAGTTTCCCCATCTACCACCCCACATTGATTATTTTTGAGCTTTTGCAGTCTTTCTAAACTACCTTGACGGATATCTGCCAGTAAAAATCTCTCCACATCATCTGCTTTAATTTTACCTTGCGTTTTCTCCTCCACATAATCCGGCAGATAACTGTAATGGTAGGCAAAAACCGAATCGCGAGCGAATTCCGTCTCGTGGACGGGAGTGGGAACGCCATCGATGATTAAATAGTGAATACTATCGCGAGTGATTCTCCCCCCCTCAAAAAAGGCTGGAATCAGGAAATGAGCATCAAAACCGCCCAATTCTTCGGCAATAACATCAGTTTCGATCGGATAATGCCCGCGCAGGGTAGAATCGGAACGACTAACCACCAAAAAATCCTCGATTCCCTCTTTAGTTAAGGCAGTTTTCAGGTGATGACAGACTTCTCGCGTGACAGACTCGGCTTTTTCGGGGGTTAAAGCGCGAGTATTGGTCAAAACAAAGAAAATTGGCGCATTATCTGCCAATCCCAAGCGGAGAGTATCTTCATCCCACCGCATCAATAACAGACAACTATGGACTGTTTGGGAACCTGTCGGGTCGTCATCTAAGACTATAATTTTAGGTCTATTATTACTCATATATTTTTTATCAGGATGGGAGGGACGAAGGAATCAAGAGAATCTGGTTAATAGTTTATCGGGTTCTGGTTCCCCATTAAAGTCGTCCCCTCCCTAAGCAACCGCTATCAATCTTGATCACAATCTGTCCAATATAGGATAAGCTATACCATGATTCATACAGTGACGAAGTTGAGCGCGGGAGACTTCCCTTTGAATACGTTAATCCACCCCACTGCGGTTATCCATCCGTCGGCAAAACTTGATGCCAAGGTTAAAGTTGGTCCCTATGCTGTGATCGGGGCCAATGTGGAAATTGAAGCTGATACAATTATTGATGCCCATGTGGTCATTGAGGGTCCGACTAAAATTGGCAAGGGTAATCATATTTTTTCTGGGGCTGTTATTGGTAATGAACCACAGGATTTAAAGTATAAAGGTGGCGAAAGTAGCGTGGAAATTGGTGATCATAACCAAATTCGCGAGTTTGTCACGATTAATCGCGCCACCGATACGGGAGAAGTTACCCAAATTGGCAATAATAATTTATTAATGGCCTATGTTCACGTTGCCCATAATTGTATTTTGCAAGATAACATTATTATCGCTAATAGTGTCGCCTTGGCTGGTCATGTCCAGATCGAATCAAAAGCAGTTATCGGGGGGGTTTTAGGAGTACATCAATTTGTTCATATTGGCAAAATGGCCATGTTAGGAGGAATGAGTCGTATTGATCGCGATGTTCCCCCTTTTACTTTAGTGGAAGGCAATCCCTGTCGGGTACGAACTCTTAATTTAGTCGGTTTACAAAGAGCCGGTTTTACCGATGAAGATCTAGCTTTACTGAAAAAAGCTTTTCGGATTATCTATCGTTCTAATATAAATCTTCAGGAGGCTTTAGAACAAGTTTCTCTCTTAACCGATAACCCCCATGTTCAACATCTCTGTCAATTTTTACAATCCTCTACCACGGGAGAAAAACGTCGCGGTTTAATTCCGGGGAAATAATTTTTTTATTGAGGAACAGGGTGTGGGGTGATGGGGAAGTGGGGAAGTGGGGAAGTGGGGAAGTGGGGTGTGGGGTGTAGGGTGATGGGGAAGTGGGGAAGTTGGGAAGTTGGGAAGAATAAATAAAAATAATCTCCTGAATCCTGAATCCTGTCTCCTGTCTCCTGTCTCCAGCAATCCTGAATCCTGTCTCCTGTCTCCTGACTCCAGCAATCCTGTCTCCTGACTCCTAACTCCTGAATTCTTTTATTATCAAATAATTATCCAAATGCGTATATTTATTAGTACGGGTGAGGTATCCGGTGATTTACAGGCAGCCATGCTGATTGAATCCCTTTTTAAACTAGCTAAAACCCAGGAAATTGAGTTAGAAATTTTTGCTCTAGGTGGCGATCGCATGGAGTTAGCTGGGGCAAAAATGCTGGGTAAAACCACTCGACTGGCTGCTATGGGATTAATTGAATCTATCCCCTTTATTTTGCCAACCTTACAACTACAAAAACGAGCAAAAGAGTTTTTTAGAGATCATCCCCCTGATCTGATTATTTTAATTGATTATGTGGGGGCAAATGTGGCGATCGGTCAGTCGGCTAAAAAAATTATTCCCGATGTCCCAATTATTTATTATATTGCCCCACAGGTGTGGATTTGGTCGGAAGAAAATATCCCCTCAGCTAAACTCAGGGCCACAGCAGAAAAGTTATTTAATACGGAAAAATTAATCGCCGTCACGGATAAATTATTGGCAATTTTTCCTGCCGAAGCCCGTTTTTTTGAAACAAAAGGTTTACCAGTAACTTGGGTAGGACATCCTTTAGTTGATCGTATGGCAAATGCTCCCAATCGCCAAGAAATGCGGCAAAAATGGGCAATAAAAACCGAAGAAACGGTGGTCGCTTTGTTACCCGCTTCCCGTCAACAGGAGTTTAAATATCTCGTGCCGACGGTGTGCGCTGCTGCCCGAAAATTACAGGAAAAAATACCCGATATTAAGTTTTTAATTCCCGTTCCCCTAGCTTTATACGAACCAAAAATGCGAGAATTAGTGGCGGAATATGGATTAAATGCGGTGATTATGGAACGAGATCAGACTTTAGAAGCGATTGCTGCGGCCGATCTGGCTGTGGCTAAGTCTGGTACAGTTAATCTCGAAATTGCTTTATTAAACGTGCCGCAGGTGGTGGTTTACCGTTTAAGTGCAGTTACTGCTTGGATTGCCCGCAATATTATGAAGCTTTCTGTACCATTTGTCTCACCGGTAAATTTAGTTTTAATGCGAGAAATTGTTCCCGAATTATTACAAGAGGAAGCTAACCCAGAGAGAATTATGCAGGAATGTCTAGATTTATTATTAAATCAGCAACGTCGGCAAAAAATGTTAGATGAATACGCAGAAACCACAGCCGGTTTAGGAACAGTAGGAAGTTGCGATCGAGTGGCACAAGAGGTACTTAAAATAGGACTTTGTTAGGGTTAGGAGCCTGTCGTCAGGAGACAGGATTCAGGAGACAGGAGACAGCTTTTTTCTCCCCGCTCCCCAATTCATAATTCATAATTCCTACACCCTACACCCCACGGCTGCATCCCACATTTGCAGAAATATCGACAATCAGCAATTATCAGTAACTCTGAAATTGGTACAAAAATATGAACAATCGCGTGTAAGCATCCCACCGAAAAGCTAATGCGCGGGGGGTTTGGGGGCGGCGCCACGACCCCAACGGGGGGTTTGGGGGGTAGAACCCCCCAAAAGCTTGGATTGAGTGATAAAACTGAAAGTAACACACCCAATTTTAGGAGAAAGTTTCCCTTGAAAAATCCCAAATTAGTAGATTTACAAAAATAAGATGCACCCCACCCTACACCAAGGAAAAACTCTTTCAGCACACCCTACTTATAAGCGTCCATCCCCTCACAGGAACAAACCAGATTTCTGTCCCCGTAAGCATTATCAACCCGTCCCACTACCGGCCAGAATTTATAATCTTTTAGCCAAGAAAGCGGGTAAGCTGCCTGTTGACGGGAATAGGGACGACTCCAATCATCGGCAGTTAAAACTGCGGCTGTGTGAGGGGCATTTTTTAAAGGATTATCGTGGATATCCATGCTACCATTAGCGATCGCTTGTACCTCTTGATAGATAGTTAACAAAGCTTCACAAAAACGGTCTAATTCGCCCAAAGATTCGCTTTCCGTGGGTTCCACCATCATTGTACCCGCCACGGGCCAAGAAACCGTCGGCGCGTGGAAACCGAAATCCATCAAGCGTTTTGCCACATCTTCCACCTCGATGCCGGCCTGTTTTTTCAGGGGACGTAAATCGATCACGCACTCGTGGGCAACCGTTCCCGCGCTACCCTTAAATAACACCGGATAGGCCGACTCCAGACGAAAAGCCAGATAATTAGCGTTCAAAATTGCCACTTCTGTCGCTTTTTTCAAGCCGGCTGCCCCCATCATAGCGATATACATCCAAGAAATCACCAAAATGCTGGCACTACCCCAAGGCGCGGCCGAAATTGCGCCAATTGAGTCCTGATGCTTACCGTTAGCGGTTTCTGGGGATAATTTCGCCAAAACTAGGGAAACATCGGGCAGAAAAGGCACTAAATGGGATTTTACTCCGATTGGTCCCATACCGGGGCCGCCACCACCGTGGGGAATACAGAAAGTTTTATGGAGATTCAAGTGACAGACATCAGCGCCAAAATCCGCCGGACGACATAAACCCACCTGAGCATTCATATTGGCGCCATCCATATACACTTGACCACCGTATTGATGAATCAAGGCGCAAATTTCGCTAATTCCCTGTTCAAAAACGCCGTGAGTGGAAGGATACGTCACCATCAAAGCCGCTAGATTATCCTGATGCTTCTGGGCCTTAGTTTTCAGGTCATCAATATCAATATTGCCCCGAGAATCGCAATTAACCGCCACTACTTTCATACCACACATAACGGCACTGGCAGGATTAGTCCCGTGAGCGGACTCAGGAATTAAGCAAATCTGACGATGACCTTGACCGCGACTTTCATGGTAGGCTCGGATCACCTGTAAACCGGCATACTCTCCCTGAGAACCGGCGTTCGGTTGTAGGGAAATGCCATCAAACCCGGTAATTTCCCCTAACCAAGTCTCTAACTGTTGAAAGAGCAGTTGATAGCCTTCTGCTTGGTCAATCGGAGCAAAAGGGTGTAATTTGCCGAATTCTGCCCAAGTTACTGGAATCATCTCCGCTACGGCATTGAGTTTCATCGTACAGGAACCGAGGGGAATCATGGAAGTATTTAAGGCTAGATCCTTTGTTTCCAGACGGTGCAGATATCTGAGTAATTCCGTTTCCGAGTGGTAACGATTGAACACCGGCTCGGTAAGATAGGCACTGGTACGGGTTAAATTAGCGGGTAATTCTAGACTAATTTTCTCGACTAATTCGGCTGCGGTAAAGGGTAATTCCTCGGTTGGGGCAAAAATTTGCCATAAATCCCACACATCCCTGAGACTGGTGGTTTCATCGACACTAATTCCTAGATTATTCTCATCAAAATAACGCAGATTAATCTTATGGGTTTTTGCCTTGGCGAAGATATCCTTAACTCCCGTGGATACCGTAACTTTGAGCGTATCGAAGCGCGGTTCTTTCCCCACCTGATAACCCAACTGTTTTAAACCAGTTGCCAATAAAGCGGTTAATTTCTGCACTCTTTGGGCGATTTTCTTGATTCCTTCCGGTCCGTGATACACCGCGTACATGGAAGCAATCACCGCTAGTAACACCTGTGCGGTACAAATATTACTGGTGGCTTTATCCCGGCGGATATGTTGTTCCCTGGTTTGCAAAGCTAAACGCAGTGCGGGTTTACCCTGACTATCCTTCGATACCCCGACAATGCGCCCCGGAATACTGCGTTTATAGACATCTTTGGTGGCAAAATAGGCGGCATGGGGACCCCCATAACCCAAGGGAACCCCAAAGCGTTGACTGCTACCCACGGCAATATCAGCCCCCAATTCGCCGGGGGGAGTCAACAGGGCTAAACTGAGAATATCGGCGGCAACGGTGACTAAAGCCCCATTTTCCTGCGCTTTGGCGATAAATTCCCGATAGTCATAAATTACGCCATCGGTGGCTGGATATTGTAATAATGCGCCAAAAATCGGCGTTTGGAAGTCAAAGAGACGATGATCCTCGATAATAATGTCAATACCTAAAGGAATCGCTCTGGTTTTAACAACTTCAATCGTTTGGGGATGGCAACTACTAGAGATAAAGAAAGCATTGGCTTTAGTTTTACACAGTCCGTAACTCATAGTCATCGCTTCTGCGGCTGCTGTTCCTTCATCGAGGAGGGAAGCGTTAGCAATTTCCAGACCAGTTAAGCTAGTGATGAGAGTTTGGAAGTTTAAGAGAGCTTCTAAGCGTCCTTGGGCGATTTCCGCTTGATAGGGAGTATAGGCGGTGTACCAACCCGGATTTTCTAAGATGTTGCGGAGAATTACCGGCGGGGTGATACAGTCATGGTAGCCCATGCCAATAAAGGAGCGAAATACCTGATTTTTCGAGGCAATAGCTTTTAATTGGGCAAGAGCGGCGTATTCACTCAAGGCAGGTGCTAGATTAAGGCTTTTTTGTAAACGAATTCCTGACGGGACAGTTTTAGCGATTAACTCCTCAAGGGTAGCAACACCCAAAACCGCCAGCATTTTCTCGATTTCCGTCTCCGTCGGCCCAATATGACGGTTAACAAAGCTATCGGTACAGTCTAGCAGGTCTTGCAGGTCAGCAGGAGCGAATTCCTCGGTTTTCTCGGCCGTAATTGACCTATTTAGCATATTAATCTCGGTTTCAACAATTACAAAAGTGCTGCGTTTCATCGCTAGGGGTGATTTTAACGCAACTTGTAAAATTTTTGTAATATTTCAAGTCAGCAATCGGCAAGATAAAGCGGAACCTAATTTGCTATCGAAAGTATGCACAAAATTAACCTCACTACTGCTTCGTCACCAAAAACCAACCGGAATCCGTAGAGCCGATCGCCTTTAATCCTTCTAAATCAGTAGCTTCTTTGGTTTGACGATCGATAATTAGGTAAGGTTGCTTGTGACTTTGCCAATGATTGATTAATTCTTCAGTAGCAAGGGGAAAAACCCGACGACCACTATAAAAATTTAAGGAGGGGCGCTCGTAGGCAAAAGCAATATAAACAGGGTGATCTGCTGGCACATATTTCTGTACTAAACTCGCCACCGGTTTGACGGGGAAATTCTCATTTAATTCCCATATCCACAGGGGAGAATTGACAAAAATAAACAAAGAAACCAACATTCCCCAGAGTAAAACCACGATGAATTGTTGCGAGCGCCGGGCTAACAAAATCGCCGTTGTCACCATGGTCAAGGACAGTGACAATAAGGTTAAAAGAATTAAGGGATGGAGAGGTTCAATAGCGGCAAAATTACCCGGAAAATAGGCTATTAAAGCTAATAAACCCGCCCCAACGCCGATAATACCCAGAATAATTGACCAGATTGGATGATAGGGGCGATCGATGGGAAGATTACCCACCTGCGCCAAGGCATAACCGGCCGCTAAAGCCAAGGCCGGATAGATCGGCAGAATATACCAAGGCAATTTAGTCGCCATTACCGAAACCACCAACAGATAAACACCCGTCCAAACTAACAGTAACTTCGCCCAACTGTAGAGATGTTCCTGACGAGCTAAACGTAAACCCCAAACCGAGAAAATTAACCAGGGCCAACTATATTTAATAATTTCTAGCAGATAATACCAAAACGGCCCGCGATGATTGTCCAGATCGTCACTAACTCGCTTTAACTGTTGAACAAAAAGGGAATCCAGAAACTCCCGCTCGTAGTGCCAAAATTGGGCGGCATACCAAGCAAAAGCGGGGGTTGCTCCCAATAACCAACCCGACCAAAAATAGGCAGAAGTTAATAACCGGGGGGTATCCCAGAGCAGAAAAATCAAGCCGATACCCGCCAATAATAGCCCCATAATCCCCTTCGTCAGACAAAGGAGGGCAAATCCTAACCCCGCCCCCACAGACCAGCGTAAATCGCGTCGTGAGCGCAGTAAACCAACAAACATCAGGATTTCAAAACATAATACCGCTCCATCCAACATGGCTAAACGGCCATGGCGCACCACTGGCAAAAGAGTTAAATAGATCAAGGCCGACAGTAAAGCTGGCAAACGAGCGGGAAAAATTTCTCGACCGAGAAGGTAGAGAAGCGGCACCGATAAAGCTGTAAAAAAAGCGGGAATTAGTCTAGTATTGGCCTCATTGATACCCCAGAAATGGTAGGTTAGACCAATTAAACTATGAATCAACGGCGGTTTATTCAGGTAGGGATCACCCCAAAGACTAGGAAATAACCAGCGCAATTGTTCCAGGGGGGTTTGGCTAATTTCCTTGGCCACCTGAGCGATTGTTGCCTCATCCCAATCCCGCAAGGGTAAATTCCCTAATCCCACTAGATAGATAGTTAAGGCCGCTATTAATAATCCCAGTAAACACAGAAATTCTTTAAAATTTTCTCTCTGACGCAATTTATAGCTAGAATATCCCCAAGTAAATTTTTGACGGTTCATAAGCTAGATCAGTTATCAGTAAACAGTTATCAGTAAACAGTTATCAGTGGACTTATACCTAATATTATCTCAAGAATAAAATTTTGTCTAGACAAGAAACTTACCCAAATAAAAATAATTTTAATTTCCCCATATTTTTCAGTTAAATTGAATTATCAATGACAGATAAGTAGGGAGGCACAATTATTTGTAGGATGGGTTAGCGGTAGCGTAACATGAGCGGGCGTTGGGTTTCATGCTTCAACCCAACCTACGTTCATCTTATATTTAATTCCACCCACCTACTTATATATTTCAATATCGAACTACTCATTAGTACAAGACAGCGAAGCAAGCTCTGATTCAGTTATAATTTTTGGATATGTCTAATCAACTGATAACTCACATCTGATAACTGATAACTGATAACTGATAACTCACATCTGATAACTGATAACTGATAACTGATTATGTATTGGTATAATGGCGAATTAATCGAGGATGAGCGAATAAGTCTGGATATTAATGATATTGGGCTGCTTTATGGAGCGACAATATTTACTACCCTGCGTATCTATCAAAAAAGCTTAGATCATCCCCTAACCCATTGGCAAGAGCATCTCCAACGTCTGCACTCTAGTTTACAAGTTTTCCACTGGTCCGCTCCCGATTGGCGGCGAATTCGCCAAGGAGCCGAAAAATTATCCCGATTCTATCCTGTCCTGAGAATCACAATTTTTCCCGATGGTAGGGAGTGGATTAAAGGCAGATTTCTCCCCGAAGATTTAAACCTTAGACAAGAGCAAGGAATTATTGGCTGGGTAGTGGATAATCCCGCTTGGCAACGCGTTTTAGGAGAGCATAAAACTGGTAATTATTTAACTCCTTGGTTAGCGTCACAAACTGCTCAAAAAAAAGGGGCAAAAGAAGCGATATTAGTCGATCAATCTGGGAATTGGTTAGAAACTAGCACGGGTAATTTATGGGGATGGAAAGATAATTGCTGGTACAGTCCCCTGCTGACTGCTGACATTTTACCCGGGATTGGGCGCTCGGCTTTGATCGGCTGGTTAAAAAAACAAAATATTTCCCTAGAAGAAAATCTCTGGACTCCTGAATTTGTCAGGACTTTACAAGCGATCGCCTATAGTAATTCCCTGGTGGAAATTATCCCTTTTAATTCTATTCTTGGCTGTAATCTAGAGATAAATACAGCTATTTATAGAGAAGTTTTACCAGATTTACAGCAATATTTTTCCAGTCAATTATAGAATAAATAAGGGTGTGTTACTAGAGGCTAACACACCTAAAATCGGGAAATGATACCGCTCAAGCTTTAAAATTCTCGCTCGGAATTAGCCTCACTATCGCGTTTAGAACCGAGTAAATCTAGTTGATCGACGAGAATCACCGGTTTAGAGCGAGCTAATCCCGTGTTTTTGTCATTCCAGGTATCCATTTTCAAAGAACCTTTAATCCCGATTAAACCGCCTTTTTTCACATAATTAGCGGCCACTTCCGCCGTTTTGCCCCAAATTTCCAGATCGAACCAATCCGGCTGATCGCTATTTTTAGAGCGACGATTAACCGCTAAAGTTAAAGTACATAAAACCTTACCCGACTCGAAATACTTGGTTTCTGGGTCTCTCCCCGCTCGTCCCACCAAATGAACCAGATTTACACTCATGGTCTTAAATCCTCAATTTAGTACAATAGTATGTTCATTTTAGCCCGAAACCCTGACTTTGACCGGTGGCCAGGGAGAAAATTAGGGGCAGGATTTGCGTCAATCTGGAGAGAAAGAAGCGATAATTAACTAGACTTGAGAAACAAAACGTAATAAAATCCAAGTCGATTCGATCGAAAGTCTAGCTATAGCAACGTTGTTATCAGAACAGGAGTGAAAACAAGTGGGTTTTTTTAGAGGACTAGGCTTATCAAGGGACATAGGTATAGACTTGGGTACAGCAAACACCCTCGTTTATGTGTCAGGGAAAGGCATCGTTTTAGAGGAACCATCGGTAGTAGCGATCGATCAAGATCGCAACCCGGTCGCTGTCGGGGAGGAGGCCAAAAAAATGCTCGGTCGCACTCCGGGCCATGTCACCGCGCTGCGACCCCTGCGCGATGGGGTAATCGCCGATTTTTACAGTTGCGAGATCATGTTAGCGGAATTCATCAAACGAGCGCTCGATGGCACGATTGGCAATCCCCGCATGGTAATCGGTGTTCCCAGCGGGATTACTGGAGTAGAAAGACGCGCGGTGGTGGATGCGGCCAAAAATGCCGGCTCGCGAGAAGTGGGGTTAATTGATGAACCAGTTGCGGCAGCCTTGGGTGCTGGTTTACCCGTCTCGGAAGCGACGGGAAATATGATCATCGATATCGGTGGTGGCACCACGGAAGTGGCGATTCTCAGTCTTGATGGGACAGTGATCAGCGAATCCGTCCGTGTGGCCGGGGATGAACTCACGGAAGCAATTATCGCCTATCTGAAAAAAGTCCATAACCTGATTATCGGGGAACGTACGGCCGAAGATATTAAAATTCGCCTTGCTTCCGCTTATCCCACCCCCGGAGATGAATTTCCTCCTCTGGAAGTGCGGGGATTGCATCTCATGTCCGGTTTACCCCGCACCGTGACCATCAAAGCGGAAGAAGTGCGGGAAAGTATGGATGAGCCACTTTCCGTGATCGTTGATGCGATCAAACGTACCCTAGAAAAAACTCCCCCCGAATTAGCTGCCGATATTATCGATCGCGGCATCATGTTAGCGGGAGGAGGTGCTTTATTACGGGGACTCGATCGCCTAGTCAGTCACGAAACCGGTATCGTTACCCATGTCGCTGAAGATCCGCTGCGCTGTGTGGTCAAAGGCACGGGAGAAGTGTTAAAAAATCAGAAACTCTTTGAGCGGATCGTTAATGAAACAACTCGCAATGTCTAAAGGTCACTAGGATCGGTTAGCGGCAAAACACACGGATTCTCACTCTACACAGTCAAGAGGTTTTTAATCGCTCATGTATTCAGCACGACGAAAATGGACACAGCAGGGATGGCGACTTTTGCTGCTCGCTGCCGCTTTGGGGGTAGCTTGGTACATTCGCACCTATCAAAGTGGGGCGATTTTAGAATTGTATGGTTTATTAACTCGTCCTTTTCAGGGAGAGGAAACTAATCTGCAAGAGCAACTTCTGGCCGATCAACGGGTGCGAGAATTACAAAATCGTTTAAGTGAAGTCGAATATCAAAATCAACAATTAAAAAAACAGCTTGGTTATTATCAAACCCAGAAAAAACCCCTGATTTCTGCTCCAATTATTGGCCGCAGCGCCGATGATTGGTGGCAACAGGTAATTATCGGTCGGGGTAGCGCCGATGGTGTGCCAGTGGGTGCTTCGGTGACGGGAATTGGCGGTTTAGTGGGACGGATTACGGAAGTTACTCCCCACACCAGCAAAGTTTTATTGGTCAGTAATTCCCAAAGTCGCATCGGAGCAACGGTGAATCGTAGTCGGGCCATGGGTTTAATTCAAGGTCAGAATTCCCAAGTCGCCACCCTGCGCTTTTTTGAAAAAGCTCCCGATGTTAAACCGGGAGATGTGGTGACAACTTCGGCTTTTAGTAGTCTTTTTTCGCCAGGGTTGCCCATCGGTCGCATAATTTCCCTTAATTTACAGGAAAATCCCGCCCCCACCGCCAAAATTGAATTTACCGCCACCGTGGACAATCTCGAATGGGTGTTCGTTCACCCGCAACCCCAGCAGTGAGAGGGGGAATTATGCTGAAATTAAGCCGTTTATCAGCCCGTTATCGTTTTATACTGAATATTTTAGTCACTATCGCTTCACTGCTTCTCTGTACTTTTCTTTCCTTAATGCGGCTCCCCGGTATGGAGATTTTAGGCATCGCTCCCAATTGGTTACTGATTTGGTTGGTTAGTTGGAGTCTCAATCGCTCTTGTCTCGATAGTGTGGTGGTCGGATTAGCGATCGGCGCTATTCAAGATAGTTTAACCTCTAATTATCCTTCCCATATCATGGTTTTTGGTCTGATCGGTTTCCTCACTTCCCGTTTACACCGACAACGTTATCTCAAAGAAGAATTGATCGCCGTGGTCTTAATTGTCTTTGTTATGGCTTTAATCGCCAATGGTGCGATCGCTTTTCAATACTATCTACAAGGAGGCAAAAATCTCGCTGATCTTTGGCTCGATTATCAACGCATTGGCCTCACTTCTGCTCTGCTTAGTAGTCTCTGGACTCCCCTCCTCTATTATCCCCTCCAGCAATGGTGGCGACAATTTAGCGATCTTTAAGGAAATAGGGATTTAGGGACATAGGGAGATGGGGAAATTTCAGCTAAATTCCCCACACCCCACACCCCACACCCCACTTCCCCACTTCCCCACTTCCCCACTTCCCCACTTCCCCACTACCCCAACACCCTCACCCTCACCCTCACCCGCTCAACTAACATGAAATACAAACAAAAACTTAGTCAATTTTTTCATAATCTCGCTAATAAATTAGAAAATTCCGAGCAACCCCCTAAAGTCGATCCTATCGACTCCAAATCTGCGCCATTTGCCGCAGAAAAGCCAGTAGAAGCCGCTTCTGAAGAAAAAAAGGTCAATTTAGTCTCCCAAACCAGTAGCAAGGCTCTAGAGACGTTAAAACCCTTGAAAAACAAATTTACTACCCTGATTGATAATTCCCCCTTACCGCAATGGCGACAACATCCCCGCTTTGGCTTGTACTTGGGAGTAGGATTAGGGGTGACAGGGGGACTTTTGGGGATAGGTTGGGGCATTTATCGCCTTGAAAGCTCTCTACCGCAAAATATCGCCGATATACAAACCTATACTCGTCCCGGCACCCTAACCATTCAAGCCGCTAATGGGGAAATCCTCAAGCAAAATGGCCCTAGCACTTACGAAACCGTGAAAATTGCCCAAGTTCCCCCACTGGTACAGGAGGCCTTTATCGCTAGTGAAGACCGCCGTTTTCGCCAACACGGGGGAGTTGATGGCCAGGGTATTGCTCGCGCTCTCTTTTCTAACCTGAGAGCCGGGGGAGTGGTGGAAGGAGGCAGCACCATCACCCAACAATTGGCCCGGATTGTCTTTTTATCCCAAGAAAGGAGTTTTGATCGCAAATTACGGGAAATGCGTATCGCTCAGAAAATAGAAGATAAATATACAAAAGACCAGATTTTAGAGCGTTATTTCCACCTAGTTTATCTCGGTTCCGGGGCCTACGGTCTGGCCGATGCCGCTTGGTTATATTTCAGTAAACCCGTCGATAAATTAACTCTAGCCGAAGCTGCCACCCTTGCCGGCATTGTTCCCGCTCCTAGTCTCTATTCTCCCCTCGAAAACCCTAAATCTGCCCTAGAACGGCGTAATATCGTCCTCAAAACTATGGCCGAGGTGGGATTTATTACTAACGCTCAGGCAAAACTGGCGATCACATCTCCCCTAGTCCTTAAAACCAGTCCCCTAAAACGTCTGCAACGGCAAGCGGCCTATTTTACCGATTATGTGGAAAAAGAACTGCCGCAACTGGTTCCCGCTAAAACCCTAGAAGCGGGGGGATTGGTGGTAAAAACTACCCTTAATCCTCGTTGGCAAAGCGAAGCGGAGGAAGTGGTAGAAAGAGCGGTTTCTCGTTATGGCAAGTGGCAGAACTTCCAACAGGCGGCTTTAGTGGCAATTGACCCCAAAAATGGGCAAATTAAGGCTATGGTCGGAGGAATTGACCACGAGAAGAATCAATTCAATCGGGTGACACAGGCAAAACGTCAGCCGGGATCTACTTTTAAACCTTTTGTCTATGCGGCGGCGATTGCGGCGGGGAAATCCCCCTATTCTAATTATAAAGATGCACAGTATGTGGTGGATGGTTATAAACCGGAAAACTACGGCGATAAGTATAGCGGCCGCGAGGTGTCCATGCGCGATGCTTTGACTTCTTCCCTGAATGTGGTGGCAGTTCAGGTGTTAGTGGCCGTCGGTTGGAATCCGGTGATTAAATTGGCTCAAGATATGGGTATCCAGTCGAAACTTTTACCCACTTATTCTTTGGCTTTGGGTGCTTCGGAAGTCAATCTTTTAGAATTGACCAGCGCCTACGGGACTTTTGCTAATAATGGTGTGCATCAACCAGTTTACGGTATTAATCAGGTACTCGATCGCCACGGTAAGGTAATTTATCAAGCCAATTTTAAACCGAAAACTGCTCTGAATAAAAACACGGCAGCGACGATGACTTGGATGCTAGAGGATGTGGTTAATTCGGGAACGGGAACCCCCGCACAAATCGGTCGTCCGGTGGCAGGAAAAACCGGCACTTCTGATAAAGCTCGCGACCTTTGGTTTGTCGGTTATATTCCCCAATTAGTCACGGGAATTTGGCTCGGTAATGACAATAATAAACCCACCAATGGAGCCAGTACCATGTCCGCTTGGATGTGGCGACAATTTATGTTAGAAGCAATTAAGGATATTCCCTATCAAGGTTTCCCAGAACCGAATTTAGGCAAACGTCCGGTGACATTAAAAGCGGAACCAATTAAACCCCGACGTACCTACTTTACCCAAACTACTAACAATCGTTTAGCCAGCAGCGATGAGGGTTCCCCCACCGAAGGACCCATCCGCAGACGGCGACGGGTTCGGGTAAGTCGTGAGCAAACTATCGTTCGTTCTAATACTAGCGAACCGGGCCAACGCCGTTCTAGTCGTCGGCGTACTAGAGTCGCTCCTACCAGCGCCGCTGCTCCTAGTCCTCAAAATACGGCCCCCGCAGCAGCCGAACCGATTACCGTTCCCGTCACTGTGGCAGCTCCCGAAACTCGTTCGGTTCCCCTAGAGGTAACTTCTCCCCCCGATGTGGCTCCTCCCGCACCCCCAGCAGAAAGACGCTGAATCGGCAAAAAAAACCGCAGGATTTGCGGGGGTTACGGTTCCAAATCTGCTCGGTCAAATCTTGGAAAACCATCGGATTTTTGGCGGTGAAACCGGGTAAATTAGCCGAAAGCTTGCCGCTATAATAACTTAAAAGCTTGTTTAATGCCGATGACCAGTCTTATTTCCCCCGCTACCATCTCCTCAACTCGTTTAAGTCTCAGCTATCAAGTGGCTATGTCGGAACCGACTTCGCACCTCTTTGAAGTCACTCTACAGATTACCGGTTGGCAAGCTCCGATTTTAAACCTAAAAATGCCGGTTTGGACCCCCGGTTCCTATCTGGTGCGGGAATACTCCCGTTTAGTCCAAGATTTTCAAGCTGTTAACCTCAACAGTCGCAAAGTTGCTAAAAATCACTGGCAGATTGACAATGGTAACAGTTCCGAAATAACGGTCAAATATCGCGTTTTTGCCCACGATTTAACCGTCAGAACCAACCATCTCGATGATACTCACGGTTACTTCAACGGGGCTGCTTTATTTTTCTATATCCCCGATTATCAAAAACATCCCCTCACCCTGACAATTATCCCCCCCCATGGCGATTGGCGCGTTACCACTGCCTTAAAATCTTTACCCGGACAGAAAAACACCTTTCAGGTTCCCGATTTTGATACCCTAGTGGACAGTCCCGTGGAAGTGGGGATTCATCAGTTATACGATTTTGTCGTCGAGGGAAAACCCCATCAATTAGCTATCTGGGGACGGGGAAACGCTAATCCTAGTCAAATTATCGCCGATACCACTAAAATTATTCAAACCGAGTCGGCTATGTTCGGTGGACTCCCCTATGATAATTATCTATTTTTGCTACATCTTTCGGCGGCTGGTTACGGGGGACTAGAACATAAAAATTCCTGTACCCTTAACTATGCGCGTTTGGGATTGCGAGATAAGGATAAATATCATCGTTTTCTGCAATTAGTCGCCCATGAGTTCTTTCATCTCTGGAATATCAAGCGTATTCGCCCAAAAGCTTTAGAAAGCTTCGATTATGATGCAGAAAATTATACTTCTTCCCTCTGGTTTGCCGAAGGAACCACCAGTTATTACGATATGATAATCCCTCTACGGGCGGGAATATACGATAGTAAGACTTTTTTAGAGCTTTTAAGCAAAGAAATCAGCCGTTATCTCAATATACCCGGTCGTCTTGTCCAACCGCTAGGCGAATCGAGTTTCGATGCTTGGATAAAACTCTATCGACGGGATAGTAATAGTGATAATAGTCAAATTTCCTACTATCTCAAGGGGGAATTATTGTCGCTGCTTCTGGATTTACTAATTCGCACCCACACCGATAACCGTCGTTCCCTCGATGATGTTTTACGCTCGATGTGGCAACATTTCGGTAAAGAGGAGATTGGTTATACCGATGGGGAATTGCAGGCAATTCTCGAATCGGCTGCAGGGGTGGATTTAAGCGACTTCTACCAGCGTTATATCGACGGTTTGGCAGAATTACCCTTTAATCAATATCTTGAACCTTTTGGACTCTATCTGCGGGGTGTTGACAATGGGGAGACGATACCTTATCTGGGAATGCGGGTACAGAGTGAAGCGGGTAAAGAAATAATTAAATTTGTCGAGATGGGTTCCCCTTGCCAAAAAGCGGGAATTAATGCTGATGATGAATTATTGGCTATCGATGGATTGCGGGTGACGGCGGAACAGTTAAACGAAAGATTAAAAGACTACCGCGCAGGTGATATTATTCAGATAACAGTCTTTCATCTCGATGAATTGCGAACCCTTGCTGTTCCACTGGCCACCCCGCAGACGATTCGCTATGAAATTATCAGGGTAGAAAATCCTTCTAATAGCCAGAAACAAAATTTTTCTGCATGGGTAAATCCCGTTTAGTTCTTGGTTCAATCAACAAAAAAATGTCTATTACCGCCGAAATTCCTTTCCTTCCTCTCGCCTATTTTGAGAATAAATTTATCCCTTTTAGTGAGGCAAAATTATCCGTTGCTACCCACGCACTACACTATGGAACTGCCGCTTTTGGGGGTTTAAGAGGTACTCCCGACCCTAGCAATCCCGGACAGATATTATTATTTAGATTAGAACGTCATTGTCAGCGTTTAAGTCAAAGTGCTAAGTTTCTTAATTACGAGATTCCTGCCGATAAAATCTATCAAATAATTATCGATTTTGTCAAAAATAATCAGTGTCATCGACCTTTTTATATTCGTCCCCTTGTCTATAGTTCCGGGTTGGGAATTGCCCCGCGATTGCATGGTATCGAGAAGGATTTTCTAGTCTATGGTCTAGAAATGGATGATTATTTGGCAGCCGATGGGGTTAACTGTCGGATTAGTTCTTGGTATCGTCAAGAGGATAGAAGTTTCCCGTTGCGAGGTAAAATTAGCGCCGCTTATATCACTTCTGCTTTAGCAAAAACGGAAGCGGTAGAATCGGGGTTTGATGAGGCAATTTTAATGAATTCTCAGGGTAAAGTCTGTGAAGCGACGGGAATGAATATTTTTATCATCAGAAATGGTCAGCTAATTACTCCTAGTTTTGACCAAGATATCCTAGAGGGGATTACTAGAGATAGTGTTTTAACTATTGCGCGGGATTTGGGTATTCCGGTGATTGAAAGACCTGTAGATAAGACGGAGTTATTTATCGCTGATGAGGTGTTTTTAAGTGGCACTGCGGCGAAAATAACTCCGATTAAAAAGATTGAAACTTTTTCTTTACCGGCAGCTAAACCGATTACTTATCAGTTAAAGGAAAAGTTAAGTTCTATCGTTCTCAATCAGGAACCAAAGTATCAAGATTGGATTACTAAAGTTCTTTTGTAGTTAGAGAACTTTCTTTAATTTTTCCTTGAGATGCGTCAAATGATGGCGCATCTGAAGTAACCCTGAAATAAACAGAATTTATCTATTTTTCGGTTTGGCTCCTTCCTGTATATAGGGTATAGTTTTCTTAGGATCAATCTTCAGCACGGGTTTCTTCCCTGTTGCTGTTTTTTCTTGTTGATTGTCGGTTTTTTGCTGATTTTGATTATTATCGGTTGTATGTTCCATAGTAGAGCAAATAAGTATGATTATACCTTAAACTCTATCAAAGTTGTCAAGGATAGTATTAATCAACTAAATACAAAACTTAACTTTGATTCTGACTATTAGGGGGTGTTTTGGTTAATTGTGGCCGAGATTTACCTGCTTATACTAAATCCAGTTATTAAAAACTGATTATTTATTCTCCGTTTTGCATGAGTGCATGAGTAGAAAACGGGTTTCTCCGAGAAACCCGTTTTCTGTGCGTTACTCAACGGATTTAGTATTATCTAGTTTCCATTTATTCTTGGGTTAAGCTGTCCTGCATTTAAACTATGTCTTGGAAATTTTATTACCAATGCTCAAACTCTCAAACTAGGGATGAATTTCTGGTATCACTGGTCACTGAAATAGGTACAATAAACAGTGGCTCGTTTTCATAGAGAACTTAGAATGACGCAAAATAATCCCCTAGAGTTGATTGAGAAGTTAGAAACAGGAATCCCCGGCTTTGATTTTCTTTCGGAAGGGGGATTACCGAAAGGACGAGCAACTTTGATAGCGGGGACGGCAGGAAGTGCTAAAACGGTTTTTGCCTGTCAATTTCTGGCAGAAGGCATCAAAAATGGAGAAAATGGCGTTTTTGTCACCTTCGAGGAGCCACCCCAAGCACTAAGAAAAAATATGGGTGGTTTTGGTTGGAATATCCGGCAGTGGGAGGAGAATCGTCAATGGGCCTTTGTCGATGCTTCCCCCCAACCGGAAGAAAAGCCGATGGTGACAGGAGAATACGACCTAGGTGCATTAATCGCTCGCATTGAGTTTGCTATCCGCAAAAATAAAGCTAAACGGGTGTCTATGGATTCTTTAGGCGCAATTTTTAGCCATTTAAGTGATAGCGCTCAAGTGAGAAGTGATCTTTTTCGTCTGGCAACCGCTTTGCGAGAATTGGAAGTAACAGCGATTATGACCGCAGAAAGAACCCAAGAATACGGCGAAATCAGTCGTTATGGGGTGGAGGAGTTTGTGGCCGACAATGTGGTGATTTTACGCAACGTTTTAACCGATGAGAAAAGAAGAAGGACAATCGAAATTTTAAAATATCGGGGAACCGATCACCAAAAAGGAGAATTTCCTTTTACAATTATTCCCAATAAAGGGGCCGTGATTATTCCTTTATCAGCCATTGAATTGGAACAAAAATCCTCTAATATTCGTATTACTTCCGGCAGCCTCGAACTCGATAGAATGTGTGGGGGTGGTTTCTTCCGCGATTCGGTTATTTTGGTTTCGGGAGCCACAGGAACAGGAAAAACCCTGATGGTGACAGAATTTATGGCCGGGGGAGTAACCAATGGGGAAAGATGTTTAATTTTTGCCTTCGAGGAAAGTCGCGAACAGTTATTTAGAAATGCTACCGGTTGGGGGGTGGATTATGACCGCATGGAAAAGGAAGGTAAATTAAAGGTAGTCTGCCGTTATCCCGAAACTACGGGTTTAGAAAATCATTTAATTATGATGAAGGAAATTATCGAGGAGTTTCAACCTAATCGAGTGGCAGTAGATAGTTTATCTGCTTTAGAAAGGGTTTCTAATCTGAAAGGATTTCGGGAATTTATTATCGGGTTGACTTCTTTTATTAAGCAAAAAGAGGTGGGAGGATTATTTACTTCCACCACTCCCACTTTATTAGGAGGTTCCTCGATTACAGAAGCACATATTTCTACAATTACTGATTCGATTATTCTGCTGCGTTATGTGGAAATGTATGGAGAAATGCGCCGCGGTATCACTGTTTTAAAAATGCGCGGTTCTATGCACGATAAGGATATTCGTGAGTTTTCGATCGATCATCAAGGTATGCACATTGGTCAACCTTTCCGCAATGTTACCGGAATTCTGGCCGGAACTCCTATGTACACAGCACAAACAGAAGTAGAACGTTTGAGTGGATTATTTGAGGATCGTAGTTAAAATATAGCAGCACTTGCTAATCGCGCGTCGGTGGTTAGCTTTTTTCTCCCTATCTCCTTCTTGCTTTCTTGATATGTCTAAAAACTTTTGGTTGATTTTTCTAGGTTTTTTACTGATAAATAATCTACATTTATCAGTCTTAGCAGAAACAGTTTTACAAAGAATTGCTCGCACGGGAGAATTAAAAGCCGCAGCCAGAAAAGATGCTACTCCCTTTAGTTATATCGATGAGAAAACGGGACAATGGACAGGTTACGGAGTGGAATTAATGCGCTTAGTCCAACGTCGATTAGAACAAGAATTAGGTAAACCGATTACAATAAACTTTACAGAAGCGACGACTAATAATCGTTTTCAGCAAGTGGAACAGGGCCAAGTAGATTTATCCTGTAATGCGGCAACAATGACGGAAGAAAGACTAGAAAAGGTTAATTTTTCTATTCCCTATTTTATGACAGGAGCGCAATTTCTAACTAAAAGGGAAAATGTTGATAAAATAGATATTAATAACACTTTAGCGGCAGTTGCGATCGCCTATATTCCCCACACCACCACCGATAGTATTATTCGTTATATCTATCCTCTGGCTAATTGGCAAGCTGTCAGCGATCGAAGTGAGGCAGTGGCAAAATTACAAAGGGGAGAAGTTAAAGCAGTGGTTAGTGATGGAATTCTTCTGCTGGGGGAAATCGTTAAACAAGGACATGATCTGCGACAATTTGTGCTACTACCCCGTCAACCGATTACCACCGAACTTTATGGCTGTATTTTACCCAAAAACGATCCCGAATGGAAAAAATTTGTTGATACTGTTGTCGGCAGCAATGATAACCGGAAACTGCGAGAACAATGGTTTAATTTAGAACAAGGTTTTTTCCCCTATACGATTCTCAATCAACCCTAAAAATAGACTGTAATTGCTGAAAATTAAAAGTAAGTAAATTCTAGTTTTTTTTCTTTTTCCTTGTCACTTTTTTCTGAAAAAATTATGTCTTTTGTCGGTTTACATATTCACAGTGATTATAGCTTACTTGATGGTGCTTCCCAATTACCGTCACTAATTGATCGAGCGATCGAATTGGGACAACCAGCGATCGCTTTAACCGATCATGGAGTCATGTATGGTGCGATCGAATTAATTAAAACCTGCCGTAATAAGGGAATAAAACCAATTATTGGCAATGAAATGTATGTAGTCAATGGCGATATTGAAGTCAATCTTCGCCACCGAAAATATCATCAAGTTGTTTTAGCCAAAAATACCCAAGGCTATAAAAATCTAGTTAAATTAACAACTATTTCTAATCTGAAAGGTATTCAAGGTAAAGGCATTTTTGCTCGTCCTTGTATCAATAAAGAGTTACTCCAACAATACCATGAAGGATTGATAGTTACCAGTGCTTGCTTGGGTGGAGAGATTCCTCAAGCGATTTTAGCTAATAACAGAAAACTGGCTAAGGAAACTGCTAAATGGTATAAAAAACTTTTTGGTGATGATTTTTATTTAGAAATTCAAGACCATGGTTCTAAAGAAGATCGGATTGTTAATGTAGAAATAGTTAAAATTGCTAAAGAATTAGGAATTAAAGTAGTTGCTACTAACGATTCTCACTTTATTTCCTGTTACGATGTAGAGGCACACGATGCCTTGCTTTGTATTCAAACTGCCAAGTTAATTACTGAAGATAAACGTCTCCGTTATAGCGGCACAGAATACTTAAAATCTGCTGATGAAATGCGCTTACTTTTTCGTGATCATCTGCCAGAAGATGTAATTGAAGAAGCGATTAATAACACCTTAGAAGTAGCAGAAAAAGTCGAACCTTATAACATATTTAATGAACCAAGGCTGCCTAATTATCCTGTTCCTGCCGGACATACTGCTGATAGTTATGTAGAAGAAATTGCTTGGTTAGGATTACTAGAAAGATTAAAATGTCCTTCTCGTCACGAGATTGAACCTGTTTACAAAGAAAGGCTGGAATACGAATTAAAAATGTTACAGAAAATGGGCTTTTCTACCTATTTTCTCGTCGTTTGGGACTATATAAAATATGCTAGAGATCATGATATACCCGTCGGTCCAGGACGCGGTTCTGCGGCGGGTTCTTTGGTAGCATATTCTTTAAAAATAACCAATATTGATCCCGTTCATCACGGGTTATTATTTGAGCGTTTTCTCAATCCTGAACGAAAATCTATGCCTGATATTGATACGGATTTTTGTATCGAGAGACGGGATGAAATGATCCAATACGTTACGGAAAAATACGGGGAGGCTAATGTTGCCCAAATCATTACTTTTAACCGCATGACATCAAAAGCTGTCCTAAAAGATGTGGCGCGGGTGTTAGATATTCCCTACGCCGAATCGGATAAAATGGCGAAAATGATTCCCGTTTCTCGCGGTAAACCCACACCTTTAAAAGTGATGATTTCCGATGAAACTCCCGAACCAGCATTTAAAGAAAGATACGATACGGAACCCCATGTGCGTCATTGGTTAGATATGGCAATTCGTATCGAAGGTACTAACAAAACCTTCGGAGTTCATGCTGCCGGAGTCGTCATTTCTTCCCAACCTTTAGATGAAGTGGTTCCCCTCCAGAAAAATAATGATGGGGCGGTAATTACCCAATATTTCATGGAGGATTTAGAATCATTGGGATTGTTAAAAATGGACTTTTTAGGGTTAAGAAATTTAACCACTTTGAAAAAAACCGCCGATTTAATTAAACAAAATCAGGGCATAGATATCGATCTTGATCAATTGCCTTTAGATGAAAGAAAAGCCCTGCAAATTCGGGCTAAAGGGGAACATAAAAAACTACCTCCCGATATTATCAAAACCCACGTATTACTAGAAGAAGGGGATTTAGAAGGTATTTTCCAGTTAGAATCATCGGGGATGAAACAGATAGTTAAAGAGTTAAAACCATCGGGTATTGAGGACATATCTTCAATCCTAGCACTCTATCGCCCCGGTCCTTTAGATGCGGGATTAATTCCTCTCTTTATTGGCAGAAAACACGGTAGAGAACCCATTCGTTATGATCATCCTTTATTGGAACCAATTCTTAAGGAAACCTACGCAGTTTTAGTCTATCAAGAACAGATTATGAAAATGGCGCAGGATTTAGCCGGTTATTCCCTAGGAGAAGCGGATCTATTGCGTCGGGCAATGGGTAAGAAAAAAGCCTCCGAAATGCAGAAACAAAGGGAGATGTTTATCGATGGTGCTGCTAAAAATGGTGTGGAAAAAAGAATCGCTGAAAATCTCTTTGAACAGATGGTAAATTTTGCCGAATATTGTCTAGGAGGTGAGACGTTAATTTTAACTGAGGAATACGGATTATTGCCAATTGCTAAAATTGTGAGCGAAGAAATTAACTGCACTGTTTATAGTGTAGATAAAAATGGTTTTGTTTATAGTCAACCAATCTCTCAATGGCACGAGCGAGGTTTACAAGAGGTCTTTGAATATACCCTAGAAAATGGGCAAACTATCCAAGCAACCAAAGATCATAAATTTATGACTAGCGACGGAGAAATGTTAGCCATAGATACAATATTTGAGCGAGGTTTAGATTTAAAATCCTCTGATTTTTCCTATGATTTTTCCTAAAAACCAAACCCCCCTTTCTTATTGTTTGAGAAAGGGGGGTAGGAAAGAATAATCCTGGCATCGAGCTATTGTCCCGGTCGGCAACCCGACAAGTATCTTGGCCACGGCGAAGTTTCACAACCGAGTTCGGGATGGAATCGGAGTGGTGCCATCACGTTAAAGACACCAGGAAGGGT
>NZ_JADBVE010000347.1:0-9143 GCF_020245285.1 Microcystis sp. M31BS1 | reverse complement strand
GACTTGTTTCAGTTTTTCTATTAAGCTCAACATATATTTGAAAGGTTGGCGGTCACTTCTCATTTTACCTGATAGTGATCGCTTTTACTTTTGATATTCTGATGGGAGAATGAAACAGCCCTACCCTTGATAAGGGGGGTGTCTGATAATTTTTAACGCCTACCTACTTATCTTCACCTGATCAATCGTATAATCAAAAAAACTATAATGACTCGATTATATCATGAAAATTGTTTCTATTAAAATAAAAAACTATCGTATGTTTAAAAACATACACATAAGAGATATTCCCCCTTTTTGTGTGATTATTGGAGCTAACGGCACGGGAAAATCTACTCTATTTGATATTTTTGGTTTTCTGCGAGATGCCCTCAAAAACAACATTCGCCAAGCCTTACAAATTCGCGGCGGTTATAGAGAAATTATCACTAGAGGTCAGGAACAGGAAGATATTGAAATCGAGCTGCAATTTCGCATGAAAATCTTAGATACAGAACGTCTGGTTACTTATCAAATCATAATTGGACAAAACAATAATCGCCCCGTTATCAAACGCGAAATACTTCGCTATAAACGGGGTGAACACGGTAAACCTTTTCATTTTTTAGATTTTCAACTTGGTCAAGGATATGCTATCACCAACGAAGAAGATTTTAGTAAACCGGATAAAGAACTCGATCGAGAAGAACAACAGCTAGAATCTAACGATATACTAGCAATCAAAGGATTAGGACAATTTCAACGTTTTAAAGCCGCTACAGCCTTTCGTTCTCTGATTGAAAATTGGCACGTTTCTGACTTTCATATTAGCGAAGCTAGAGGAAGTAAAGAAATATCTTATGCTGAACACTTATCCACCACTGGCGACAATATAGCTACAGTTGCTCAATATATTTATCAACAATATCCCGAAATTTTTCAGCAAATTCTCGAAAAAATGAAACAACGAGTTCCGGGTATTTCTTCTGTGGAAGCCAAAGAAACCGAAGACGGTCGCTTGATTTTACGTTTTCAAGATCAGGCCTTTAAAGACCCTTTTATTGATCGCTATGTTTCTGACGGGACTATGAAAATGTTCGCTTATTTAATATTACTATTCGATCCCAATCCTCATCCCCTACTCTGTGTCGAAGAACCAGAAAACCAACTTTATCCTACTTTATTAAAAGAACTAGCCGAAGAATTCGCCCACTATAGCGATCAGGGGGGTCAGGTATTTGTTTCTAGCCACTCTCCCGATTTTCTCAATGCGGTTCCACTAGCTAGTATTTTCTGGCTAATTAAATCCCAAGGTATCACCCAAATCCATAGGGCTGCCGATAACGAAATCCTCAAAAACTTAGTAGCGGAAGGCGATTTACCCGGCTATCTTTGGAATCAAGGCTGGTTTGAAGGAGTAGAACCCTAATGAACTATGATATCGTATTTTTGCTAGAAGAGTCATCTATAAAAAATGTGTTAGAAGAACTTTTGCCTAAACTTATTCCCCCAGAAATAAGCTATATATGTATTAGTCATCAAGGTAAACAAGACCTAGCCAAATCTATTCCTATAAAACTCAAAGCTTTCAAGAAATCTAGTCCCAATACCAAATTTATTATTGTCCATGATCAGGATTCCCACGATTGTCAAAAACTCAAAAAAGAACTAGGGAAAATTTGTCAAAATGCCAGTGATGCTCAAGTCTTAATTCGGATTATTTGCCATGAATTAGAATCTTGGTTTCTGGGAGATTTAGCAGCGGTGGCCAAGGCGTATAATTTAAATAGTCTCGGCCAAAAACAAAATAAAAGTAAATACAGAGAACCAGACCTGCTTAACTCGGCCAAACAAGAATTAAAAAAGCTAGTGAAAGAGTATTATGCAGGAACCCACTCTAAACAGATTGCCCCCCATCTTTCCCTAACTGAAAATAAATCCCGTAGTTTTCAAACTTTTATCCAAGGTATCAAAAATGTTGTGGAAATGATACAACGCCCCCATCCGAACCCGAACTAAAATAGACCTCGACCTAATATAATTAAAAGCCTGTAAACTCCTAACCAGGGTGATAATTTCTCTGGGTGTCATTTTTAGTCCCAAAAATATTCCCCCCGGCAGAACCGAGGGGAAAGTGGCAAAAAAACTGCTAGATTAGCAGTTTAAGGCTAAGTCTTGGGATTCTTTTTTCAAGAGATTAACGAGGGTTTCGTCACCATTCTCTTGAGCGATTTGTAAACGACGTTCCAGACGAAGACGAATATTGTTCAGATGGATGCTAGAAAGGGTTTCCTCTTGGACAACAACAGGGGGTTTGACAACAGGCAACGGACAAGTGCTTGGGATGACTTGCCCGGTAAGATGAGGACGGGTGCTGTAGGCAACTCCACGATACTGACGATGCAGTTTCGGTTCTAATTGGAGCATATGGCGAGGATAATGGTGATTCCAGTCTTGACCTCGGTATTTACCCCCGATATCTCCGGTCTTCATCTCCAAGGGGAGAGAATCCCTTTCGTACTTAACTCCTCGATAGGCTAACGTCATATCACCGACTCCCTGCAATGCTTTAAAGTGACTTTAATCTCTCTTGTCGTCTCTATTTAGGGACAACAAGTTAGAAGATTTTATTTCTTATTCTGTATCTATTTTTACATTTTGTTAAGGAAATTGAAAAAACTTTATAAAAATTTAATATTTTCTAGCTGGCTATAGTATCCTTTTCCGGCTGGGTTTGGTCGCCCACCAAAGGAGCCTCTAGGGGTTTGAGGATTAATTTTGGTTGCTCGTCCTCATTGATGAGACGAATTTGAATTTGCGGGCCGGAGGCGGCTAAACGAACCACCATACCATCAACGACGACGGTTTTCTCGACCGGTTTGCCATTGAGAAACGTCCCATTTGCCCCTAAATTTTCCAATTCCCAATCATCGTGATCATTATTATGGCGGATTTCTAAGTGCCGCCTCGAAACCACAGCACTATAGAGAACTACATGATTATCCAGCGCCCTGCCGATGAGAATGGTTGATTGATCATTGTCAAATTGCCAATGTTGTAGGGGCGTGGCCTGGCTGGGGTGTAAAAGAGTTAAAGTGATCACGGTGACTATTGGCGGCACGATAGGGACGGTGGACAGGGTAAATCTTATTTGCTGTCAAGATTCATCCTTGCCATTAAGTCTTAAGTCCTAAGTAGGGAGGCAAAATTGTTTGTAGGATGGGTTAGCGGTAGCGTAACCCATGCAGGTGTTGGGTTTCATGCTTCAACCCAACCTACGTTCATCTTATATTTAATTCCACCCACCCACTTAGCAATGAATATCTCTAGTTAATTGACTAAGCCTTTTCTTTCCATTGTCTCACACTTTCCCGTTCCCTCAGAACCGACCTCCCCCAGAAAATCTAGCCCCTTCGCCCTAGTATTAATAAAACTGATGGGGTATGATTTCCACATTTTGAGCAATTTTTAACCTCTTCAGGGATAAGATAGTGCTTATGCCATCTAAACATTGATCTATGAGCGGCTTTATTATCAAAATAATCTTGATATCGGCTTTGATTTCCCTGGGAATTAAATATCTTGCCCCTTTATTATCGATCGCTCCCAGTCCTCTTAACACTTTAATTCTGGTTTTTACTCCTTTTCTGCTCACGGTTTTTGCCCTCTGGAGACGGACAATAACTGATTAGGAATTTTTCTCCTTACTCATCATGACTTTTGGCAGCAGCCTCGGTTTAGTCCTGTTAGTCTTTTGTCTGTTGATTCTCTGGCAGATTCGACAGATTCTCTTATTATTATTGATGGCGATTCTTCTGGCGCAGATTTTAAATTTAGCCGTGACTTGGTGGCAGCGTCATCACCTCAAGCGTTCCCACGCCCTAATTATCACTCTTTTTAGCTTCTTTATTGGTATTATCGGTATTTTTGTGGGAATTATACCCGCTTTAGTCAAACAATTTCGCCAATTATTTAGTTTACTTCCCCAAGCTATAGAAAGACTCTGGGGACAAGTGCATCGTCTTGAGGATTATCTCGATCCTAGTTTGGCCAGTGTCTTTCCAGACTTTAAAACCCTGCTGGCTCAATTACAACCCCTGATTAACCAAATTGCCGGCCGGGGTTTGAGCATTTTTTACGGTACTTTCGGCATTATCCTCAGCTTACTGCTAATTATTGCCCTGAGCTTGATGATTCTCGCCGATCCTGCCGCTTACCACCGTTGTTTTCTGCGTTTATTTCCCGCTTTCTACCGTCCTAGAGTACGATCGATCCTAGAACAGTGCGATCGAGATTTAAAAGCTTGGCTGAAAGGGATTTTCTGTCATATGTTGATTATGACCTTGGGCAGTTGCTTGGGTCTATCCCTGATTGGCATTCCCCTCGCTTTTTCCCAATCTATTCTGGCAGGATTTCTCACCTTTATCCCCAACCTCGGGCCGGTTCTAAGCACGATTTTACCCTTTTCTATCGCCCTTCTGGAAGCTCCCTGGCAACCCTGGGCGGTTTTACTACTCTACAGCAGTATTTATCTGTTAATTCAATATTTCGACCGTCATTCACCGCTGCCCATTTTAACAGTGCGGTCGCTCAGGCTCTTACCCGCTTTTACCCTGTTGGCCCAGTTGTTTTTTGCCTCGATTTTTGGCTTTTTAGGGCTATTTCTGGCGGTCCCCCTGACGCTTATCGCTCGCATTTGGCTCAAGGAAGCTTTGATCGAGGATATTCTCAATCATTGGCGGACTGGGAATAAAAAATCTTAAACTGGGGATCTAGGATTCGAACCTAGGAAATGGCGGGACCAAAACCCGCTGCCTTACCGCTTGGCTAATCCCCATTGGACAGACCTTTTTAATATTAGCATTTATCTCCCCGGTTTTGTCAAGAAGTTGATAAAAATTTTTTACTTCGGGTTTGCGGCAAAAAGTTTTTCGTGGGGTTTCGGGTGTGGGGTTTGGGGTGTGGGGTTTGGGGTAGGGTTGATTCATGAATCAACCCTACGATGAATCAACCCTAGGGTTTGGGGTATAAGGAGAAAAATCTATGGATAATAGCGAACAAAACTGGTACATTGTCCAGGAAAATACGGGAATTTGTCAGATTATAGCCCTAGAAAACGGAAAAACCCCAGTTAATGGTCAATACTGGGGTCCTTTTGCCGAGCGGGGAGAAGCGATCGCCCGTCGGGTGGGTTTAATTCGAGCGGGCAAATGTCAACCTATTGTTTAGCGGTATTGGTGGGCGTTTTCTTGCCTTCAGTGATTTCTTTTTCCAAGATTTCAAAACCCTTCTTGAATTGAGGATCCTGGAAGGTTCCCACACGATCCCGTTCCTGTTGAAGATTTTTGCGATCTTCCTCGCTCAGTTCCGACTCCACATCCGGATGAATACCATCTTTATTGATGTCGCGTCCTTTGGGGGTAAGATACTTGGCAATTGTCACCGCTAATCCCGAACCGTCACTGAGATTGCGTACCGATTGCACTAATCCCTTACCAAAGGTTTTCGTACCGACAATAACCGCCCGATCATGATCCTGTAAAGCTCCGGAGAGAATTTCACTGGCACTGGCGGAACCACCATCGACGAGAACAACCAGCGGTTTATTAGTCAAAGCTTGATTGTTGGCCCGTTGACGTTCCGTCACCCCTTTGCGATCGACCGTAGAGACAATTAAACCATCGGGTATCCACATCCGAGCGATTTCGATGCTGGCGTAGAGTAAACCGCCGGGGTTAGAACGCAGATCGAGAATATAACCCTTCACCTCTTCAGCTTCCAATTCGCGAATCGCTTGACTCATATCGCCACTAGCTTGGGCGCTAAATTGATTAAGACGGATATAACCGATTTTACCGATCGGGGTGTTTTCCGTGTGGGCGCGCACCGGGTGAATTTCAATTTTGGCCCGGGTAAGAGTCAATTCTTTCTTCTCCTCACCCCGTTGAATCGTGATCTTAACGCTTGTCCCCACTTTGCCGCGGATCATGCTCACCGCTTGCTCCAGTTCCATACCTTCGGTAGATTTACCATCGATAGCGATAATCACATCTTTAGGCAGCACACCAGCTTTAGAAGCGGGAGTGTCTTCAATGGGTGAAACCACGACTAACTGCTTAGTTTTCTCATCTTTGGTCAGTTGAATCCCTACCCCGGTCAATTCTCCCGATGTATCGATCTTCATATTGTTAAACTCTTTGGGATCCATAAAACGGGTATAGGGATCATTGAGAGTTTTCAACATCTCGCGGATAGCGGTGTATGCTTCCTCTTGATTTTTGTAGGAACGATTTAAATACTGATTGCGGATGGCGTTCCAGTCCGATTGATTAAAAGTGCCATCTAAATAAGTGCGGTTGATGATCTGCCAAACCTCATCAACGGTTTCCTTGGGACTTTCCTGAAAAAAAGCTTGACTTTGGGAGAGACGGAATCCCGCCCCCGTGACGGCGACGGTAGACAGGACCACTGCTGTAGCACCGAGAACAAGTCCGCGTTTGTTGATAACCATAGGTAATTTTCGGATAAATTAGGCTGTTCTTGCCGGAACGCTCTTTCTGGCTGACCGTCGAAATATCTTGGCAAAAAGGAGCGTTTAGGTTTACTGGAGACAGACAAAAGAACGCCTGTAGACTACTACTGTTATAACATTTATTATCTCTTTCTTTGTCAAACTGATTACTTGAGTGGCGATCAAGTTGCCAGCAGCCCACCTTGCGACCTAAGATAACAGCAAAACTGTCCTGGATTTTCCCTATGAGCGATCAAATCCTTTCTTCCCTCTCCCTGGAACAAAAACGACAAAACCTGCGCCACCAAAGGCGATCAAAGGTGTGGCAAGCTCTAGGTCGCTTTCTGGTGGTTGGTGGTTTAGCGACGGGATTAGCTTGGGGGATGACTTCACCCTATTGGACAATTACCAAGGCCGGACAGGTGGAAATCGCAGGCACGGAATTAATGTCACCCGAGTCGATTCGTGCTTGGCTAAAATTAAGCTATCCTCTGTCTCTCTGGGAATTACCCACCCATCAATTGCGAGAAAAATTAGCGGCTATTCCCGCTATTGCCGACGTTAAGATCGAGCGGCAATTATTACCCCCGAAAGTGATTGTTTCTATTCAAGAAAGAAAACCTGTTGCCCGTTGGCGTTCTCATCAACAGCAAGGCTTTTTAGATGCCACCGGAACGATAATTCCTCAAAACTATTATGGTCGAACTCTGCCCAAAACCCAATTACCTAGCCTAGAAGTGCTTGGTTACGACCGACAATATCAACAACAGTGGCAAAAAATTTATCCCTTAATTGATAACTTATCGATTCAAGTTACCGCCATCGATTGGCGCAATCCTAGTAACCTTGTACTAAAAACTGAACTGGGACAGGTCTATTTAGGTTTTTATAAGGATAGATTGCCCGAAAAGTTAACCGCTCTCGTACAATCGCGGCCATTGTCATCCAAGATACCTCTAGCGCGAATTCTCTACATTGACCTGAGTAATCCCGATGCTCCCACTGTACAATTAAAACCGCAGCCAGCCCCTATGGTTGCCAAAGTAACGGCAACTACTAGGGATTAACTGGAATTGATCAGCAAATAACCGCAATTATTCCCTTTAGGTATTGGCAAAAACCCCAAATTATGATTTTCTGAACTAGAAACTGATAATGTAGATACTGGAACCGACATAATATTAGTGATAGTGTTAACATTGCATCTCTAATTCATCAAATCAATAACAGAATCTTGTACTAAGAGTGTTCCAATTCCAATGACATCGATTAATGAAATCGTTCCCACCTATCCCAATCTGAACAGTAACGATTATGCCAGTTCAGCTATGAGCGAAGATAATCATTACTCTCAGAATAATGCTGGAGTATTATTTACTCGTCCCCATGAATCACAGATGACACCCCGAGAAGAAAGTCGTAGTAATCGCATCGTGCCGAGCAATGTCGCCAAGATCAAGGTGATCGGGGTCGGCGGTGGGGGCTGTAACGCCGTTAACCGCATGATCGCCAGCGGCGTGACCGGAATCGAATTTTGGGCAATTAACACCGATGCCCAGGCCCTGGCCCACTCCTCCGCCCCCCAGAGGTTACAAATCGGGACGAAATTAACCCGCGGCCTAGGGGCGGGCGGCAATCCGGCGATCGGACAGAAAGCGGCGGAAGAGTCCCGGGATGAAATCGCCCAAGCATTGGAAGGAACCGATCTAGTCTTTATTACCGCCGGCATGGGCGGCGGCACGGGAACAGGGGCCGCTCCAATTGTGGCCGAAATTGCCAAAGAAATCGGCTGTTTGACCGTGGGAGTTGTGACTCGTCCCTTTACCTTCGAGGGTCGTCGTCGCACTAATCAGGCCGATGAGGGGGTGGGGGGTTTACAAAGTCGGGTCGATACCCTGATTATTATCCCCAATAACCAGTTATTACAGGTGATACCCGCCGACACTCCCCTACAGGAGGCTTTTCGGGTCGCTGATGATGTGCTGCGGCAAGGGGTACAGGGTATCTCGGATATTATCACTATCCCCGGTCTGGTAAATGTGGATTTCGCCGATGTGCGGGCAGTGATGGCCGATGCGGGTTCGGCCCTAATGGGCATCGGCATCGGTTCGGGAAAATCTCGGGCTAAGGAAGGCGCGATCGCGGCTATATCCTCACCGTTACTGGAATCCTCGATCGAAGGGGCGAAAGGCGTAGTCTTTAACATCACCGGCGGTCAAGATCTAACCCTACACGAAGTCAATGCCGCCGCCGAAATTATCTATGAAGTGGTGGATCCCAACGCTAATATCATCTTTGGGGCAGTAATTGACGAGAAAATGCAGGGAGAAGTCAGAATTACCGTCATTGCCACCGGTTTTTCCGGCGATTCCCCCTCTCGTCCCACCGGTAGCAAGGTGGTGATCAATACCCCCGCACCCAGTCCGGCACCCACTCCCGAACCACCAAAACCCGCGGGGTTAGATATCCCCGAATTCTTGCAACGTCGTCGTCCTTTTGATCGCTAACCTCCTGTCACTAACCCCGCCCTAAAAGGGACGGAGCTTGCCTAAACCAATTTAGGCGACGCAAGTAGAGACTACCGCATCGAGACACAATCTGGTACAGACCTCCGAATACTTCCCTAGTTCGGATTCCCTCTCAGCTTTATTGG
>NZ_JADBVE010000346.1:0-9226 GCF_020245285.1 Microcystis sp. M31BS1 | reverse complement strand
TTTCTCGGCTGGTGAGAGAGAGTCTATCTTTCTCTAAAAAAATGGAGAATCACGTTGGGGCTGTTTGGTATTTTATCCATGACTACAATGCACAGCAAAGCAAAGGATTAAGCCGCCATCACTACTACCGAATCACCACCGTAGGCGGCTAGAGCATTAATTATGGTGGTGGGTAGCTCAATCGTCACCTGTTGCATAACCAAAATCCTCTTGATTTAATCATGTCCCTATTATACAATAAACCCCCTTAAACGACTGAATGAAGGGGAATTAATTCTACTTTGGTAAGCAATTTAGCCTACTTTTATGGTTTTGTTTTCTGATGTTTTGGATGATTTTAGTTTGCGTTTCAGGGTTGAAGCTGCACCTAATGCACCAAAGGAGCCAATAGCTAAAAGTCCAGCGGTTGAGGAGGGTTCAGGAACAATTTGGCTCTTCTCGACTTTGTGTGATAATTTTTGCTTATGTAAGGTTAAATGCTTACTGGGCAAGACTTTTAGGACTATTTTGAAAGAAGAAACTATCAGTATAGACCTCGTTTACACACAGAAACCAGAAGAGCCACAATTTGTATAGCCCCAACGCAGCTACCGGGGCAACCGCCATAGTCATAGCCTGGCCCCGGCCGCTTCAAGGGGTTATCAAAATCCGACCGGGTGAATACTTGATAATCTTCATTTTTAGTACCCCCTACATGGAAAGCTAAACCTCCAAACGAAAATTTACCGGCTGTATTCCCGGCTGGAAGCACTCCTGGAGCAAAGCCACCATTGGGATTGTAAAGGTTATCCGTCTTCGAGTGAGGAATCAAGTCTATGGTTGGAACACCATTGACAGGTGCATTAAAAACGCCAGAGCCTGCGGGAAGTATTGCAGTAATAGGGTTAGTGATGCCGCCTGGGTCAGTCTCTGTTCCCGTCACGCCAAGGATTTTGTAGCCTGTAAAGGTATAAGCTGGAGAAGTTAAACCACTGGTTGGATCAGTGTAAGAAGGGGCGTTTTTTGTTGTAAGCGTGTCCTCCGTAGTCAGATTCAGTTTAAATAAATCACCGTCCGAAGTTAAAAAGTTGAACTTGAAGCTAAGTTGAGCGGCCTGAACAGAACTTGTAGATAGTCCGATGAGTGCAGTGGTTACAGCCGCTCCAAGAATCGCGGCTGAGATGCTGTTTTTCATTTTTTTTCTTCTCAATAGTGTGATTATCCCCTCACAGCTAGGTCAGGCAACACCTTAACCCAACTCCAAAGGGAGACAACGGGATTATACACATTCCCCCCCCCACAACTGTATTAAAATATACAATTAATAAATCTTTACATTTCTCTCCCCAACTAGGGATTCAGATTTTGGTTTTTTTTGATTGTACTGATAGCGATCGCCACCCGCACCGCTAGGTCAAGCAACACCCCAACCCAAGGGGAAAGGGGGACGAAAACAGCTTACACAATACCTATTCTCTGGGGAATCTATCTTAAGAATGATTTGAAATATGCTAAGTTGAGATACTATGTCACGATCGCATCTAGTCAGTACCATGAGTGAAATTAGCGTCGGGGGAAAAGTCCGTCTGATTGCCATTCCCCCTTACCTGAAAACCGCCGATCCTATGCCTATGTTACGGCCGCCGGAGCTACTCAATATCGACGATATCGGCACGGTGATCGATCGCCGGCCGGGGGGTTATTGGGGTGTAAAATTCGAGCGAGGCTCATTTCTGCTCGATAGCAAATATTTAGAAGCTATTTAAACCAGTTAAGTGCATCGCGGTCAAGACAACTTTGATAAATCACAGGCAAATCTAACCAGTTAATTTATGTCCAATACTTTTCTATCGATCGTTATCCCGATGCGCGAGGGATTTAGCGAGCATTGGCTAGGAGAACTATTGAAAGTCAAGGGAGATATAGAATTTATTTTAGTTCATCCTCCCGGGGTCAAACCTTCGCCAGTAAATGATCCACGCATGAAACAGATTGTCTGTGCTTTACGAGGTGAAATTATTCAAAGAAGTACAGGATTTTTAAATGCCAGAGGTACTTATATTCTCACAATCAATTGCGATGAATATTTACACCCGGAGATCGTCACCTTAGTTAAAGACTATTTTGAACGCTTCCCCAATAGTTGGGTATTACGATTAGCCAGATGTGAATTTCCCTACGGTGAACGAGAAAAATTAGAGAGTACTTGGCCAACAATTCCCGATGTAAACAGTTTAGCTATCTGTAGCAGAAGAGAAAATAATAGTAACTTATTTAAAGATAATAATTATTTATTAGAATTACCGATCGCTCCTTTAGATAATCCTTTTAATCCCCAAGTTTTTCTCAATCAACGTCGCGATCAAAATGGTCCCCATTTAGAAAATTTTGATAAAAAAGTTTGGAAAAGTGAACTTGTGCAAGCGGCGACGATAGAAATTACTAATCTCATGAACTTATTGGGTCCGATTAAATATATTCCTTTTTGGTGTTTAGATAGATTACTAGGGTTATATATTCAGGCTAAATATTTTGAAAAAGAGCGCATAATCGGTCACTGGATGCCGAAGTCTCCCGAACAAATACGAATCGAAGATAATCCCCCTGAATACCAAAGAACTTGGCGATTTTACTTTTTATCGGAAGTTATGTTATTAAGAAAATTCCCTCAGTATGGATATCTTTGGAATCTAGCTATCTATCAATTTTTAGAACTGCCTGCTTGGATGATTAAATCTCTGAGACAAAAAATTATACCCAGTAAATCAGTCTAGTTATATCCAAGTGATCGGTAATCCAGAACAATAACCTAAATTTATGGAACTAGGCTCTGTTTCCCAATCTAAAACCTGTTCGACACGCTGATAAATTGCCGCCGCTTCCTCACTAGAATTGCCGATACAAGTTAACCCTAATTTACCAAATTCTGACAGCGCACCCATGAGATGAAAAACTGTTCCCGTTTTACTGCTACTATCAAAATGCAAGTGATGTTTAGCAATAATATCCATTAAATCATCGGGAAGTAAACCTTTGTATTGGGGTTTGTGGAGATTATCGGAGGCAATATAGTATTTTTCCTGGTGAGGTTGACTGAAAAATAATCCAGTTTTTTGATCATATTCACCATTAGTTAAAAGCTTTAAAGTCATAAAAGGATGGGTAGTTCCTCCTTTTCGCAGATTAATTTCGATCGCCTGTAAATCCCAGACTAAAGTTTCTGGATTTTTGACAGCGACGAAATCAACTCCATAGCGTTCAATTGCTCCCTTGGCTGCCAGAATTTCCCCTATTTTTAGGCCTAATTCCTGTAATTGTAGGCGATAATTTTCATCGGCAGGAAAATGACAACCTAGATAAATTTGACCATCGGGACCCCCTAAAATTTGATCGTGAGTGGAAAGAATCTTCACTTCTCCCGTGGGTGTAATATAACCTTGCACACTTGGCGATCGCTTTTCTTCTCCTTCAATAAAAGCTTCGACAATTCCCCCTAATTCAGCAATTTTGCCAGAAAAACTCTCCCAATTTTCATCGCTTGCTTGAAAACTCATCTTCTCTAATTGTTTGGACAAGAGATTCATTTTCTCGCTTAAATCTAGACTGTTACTATCCACAATTTCCCCTAAAGGACGTAAATCTAAAACCGCATTTCCTTCTCCCGATAACCCCTCATTTAACTTCACTACCATGCGTTTTAATTGCGGTTGACGGGACCACAAACTAGCGGCTTCGTATAACAAATCCTTGACCGTATTTATCTGTAAACTACCGTCAGGATGGGGAATATTGCCTTGTCCAAAAATCTCGCGACTGCCACTTTTAGAACCCCAATACAATAAATCTGGACTACAGGCAAATAAAGGAATATCTAATTGTAAAGACAATTCTCGCTCTAAATTAGTAGAATTAAAACAAACCATATAGGCCCGATCTCGACGCAACGCTTGCCGGATTCTTGCTACTAAGCGCGGTCTTTCCAGAATTTTTTGGGTTAAAGGTTGAAAAGAGTTATCGTGAGTTGTCAGTAATAACAGACGATTATTAGCATGGGAAAAGGGAATCCCCGGTAACAATTGCAGGTAATAATCAATCACCATCCGCGAAAGTGGCTGCGCTGTTACATAGATTAAACGGGTTTTCGGGTGTCGCAACCGAATCAGAGAAAATAATAATCTTTCTTCGTAATGTAAAAAACCCGCCACTTTTTGACCGACTCTCTGATCGATACTAAAAGAAGGGATAACTAGGATATCATAATCGCATTCATCCGATTCGAGAACGTTTTCTCCCTGCCAAATCTCTTTTAATTTTTCTTGTAATTCTTGATACCGCAGCCGCTTTTCTAGCATCAAATCTTTATCTAACAGCATGGTTTGTCCCACCTCTGGGGTTGCAGATACCTGTATCTTATCGATTTTGAGAGCCTGTCGTCTCCAGTGTCTTTCTTTTCTTAATATTCCCCCAATCCCTGGGATCATTCCCATTAAAAAGGGATACAGTGGACTCTGTATCCCTTTTAATCACCTGAGATTGTCTTTAACCTAGCGGGTGGAATAAGAGATCGGGATAAAAGCGATTAAATTCGATTAAAATCCCGGCGGTGAAAGTCAGCAGCGCCATAATTAACACGGGTGCGGACGAGAGAAATTTAGTAAGTCCTTCCATCTGAGTTCTCCTAGGGAATAAAAAGTCAAGGGTTTGACACAAAAATTAACGAGGGGAAACGGTAATTTCCGAATCCTTAACGGTTAATTTACCGGAAGTGGCCTCTTGTAAAGCCGCCAAGGGCCAGAGAAAACCCGTTAACATTTTGCTGAGAGCGAGGGGAACATCGATGATGATTTCCTTCATTTCGGCATCTTTGTCGTCGCGCACGGCGATTAAATAGGCCCGACCAACCCAACCGATCCAACCAGTAATGTACAGGAATAGGATGCTAGGGATAAAGAAATCGCCCATGTGGTCCCAACGACCATCAACAATTAGGTGCGGATAGCCTTCCGGTCCACAGAGAGCTTGGGAGTAGGTTTGAGCGCGTTTGGCTCCCGATTCGGGGTCAGGAGTGGTGTTGCGGAAACTCTTCGCTTTTTGTAGGAAAGCGGGATTTTCGCTACAAGGGGTCAGATTGGACAAATCAGCCGACGCTGGAGCGGCAAAGGTGAACCAGAGGGATAGCACCAGGGCCAGAGCGAACAATTTTCGCATAAATTGTTTCCTTTTGTTACGAAATATGAAGTTCTTTGTTCAAAAAGCGAACAATTTGATCGTACACGGAAAAAATCTTACTCCGATGAGGGGTACGAGTAAAGTTTCTATTACAAAACTATACGCAAAGCTTCAGACCCCGGTGATATGAACCACCACTTGTCTTTGGTGACGACTCTGACGGTGTTCCCAGAGATAGATACCTTGCCAGATGCCTAAAACTAATTTACCCCTAGCGATCGGGATTTGTTCCGATGTCCGGGTTAGGACCGAGCGAATGTGAGCGGGCATATCGTCTGGCCCTTCGGTAGAGTGATAGTAGAGACTGCTATCTTCCGGCACTAACTTGGCGAAGAAATTGGCCAAATCAGTGAGAACATCGGGATCGGCATTTTCTTGGATCAGCAAAGAAGCGGAGGTGTGACAGACAAATATACTGCATAATCCCGTCGTTATGCCCGATTCAGCCACGATCGCTTCTATGGGGGCAGTGAGACGATGGAAATTCTTGGGACTGGTGGTAATCGTCAGGGATTTTTGATATTGACGCATGGCAACCGAATCAGGGAGAAATGGGGGTGGGGGGGATTGTCCTCGATAGCAAAGGTTGTCCCGCTTGTAAGAGATCGTGAAGGTCCACCACTGCGCCGATAACAGCGATCGCCGGGGACTCAAAGCCGGTGGCTTCGATCTGGTTCATAATCGTGGTGAAAGTACCGATTAACTGCTGTTGTTGCGGTGTTGTTCCCCAGCGAATCAGGGCGATCGGTGTTTCTGCACTTCTGCCCGCTTTGGTTAACTCGCCGATAATATAGGGTAAATTATGCACACCCATGTAAACGACAATTGTTTCCGCACCATTGGCGATCGCTGACCAGTTAACCTGGGGACGATATTTACCCGCCATCTCGTGGCCGGTGACGAAGGTAACGGAAGAACTATAATCGCGATGGGTGAGGGGAATACCGGCGTAGGCAGGCACGGCAATTCCTGAAGTGATCCCCGGCACGATCTCGACGCTAATTCCGGCCGCGATCAGATCGAGCATTTCTTCACCCCCGCGACCGAAAACAAAGGGATCGCCTCCTTTGAGACGAACAACCACGGCATTAGTCTGGGCCTTCTCAATCAGTAAAGCGGTGATTTCCTCCTGTACTAGAGAATGACGACCGCGACGCTTACCCCCATGGATTTGTTCGGCCCGGGGGTTAATCATGGCTAGAATCGAGGGGCTAACTAGGGCATCATAGAGGACAACATCGGCATTTTCTAGGAGAACTTTCGCTTTTAAGGTCAACAAACCGGGATCCCCGGGACCCGCACCAACGAGATAGACCTTACCGCAACTTTCTGATTGATTCATAGATACTGGGGAGAAAATTCCTGCTTCGATCGAATGCGCTTGATCCCTACTTTATTGTGACTGGGACAAAATTTGGTATTTTTAGCTACAGTTACTCGGCGATCATGCGCTTTCTTCATGAAGAATTATAATTTTAACATTACTTAACCTTTCATCTAGCGATCGCTCTGATCCTAAATCCCGTTCAACAGGTATGGGGGAGAGCGGGTTTTTTAAGTGGGATTGGGAGTTAATCATGCTATTAAAAACCGATTCAGTATAACGGTGAAGTTAGGCAATTGGTACGACTTGGAGGCGTAACCCAAGTGATTGTAAGACCTTAAGAACTGTGGCAAACTCTGGATTGCCTTCGATTGACAAAGCTTTATAGAGACTTTCACGCCCCAACCCTGTTTCACGGGCAATATGTGTCATCCCTTTAGATCGAGCAATATCACCTAATGCTGCTACCACTAAGCTTGGATCGCCATCTTCAAGAGCTGCTTCAAGATATGCAGCTATATCTTCTTTTGTTTCGAGATGTTCTGCCGCATCCCAAGGATAGGTTTGGATAGTAGCCATGAAAATCTCCTATAAGTCTTGTGCTAAATTTAATGCTGTTTTGATGTCCCGTTCTTGAGTTTGCTTATCTCCTGCTGCCAAGAGGATGATCAAGGTCTCGCCTCGCTGAATGAAATACACCCGATAGCCTTGGCCATAATCGATCCGCAGTTCCGATACACCTTTTCCTACTGGTTTAACATCGCCTGGATTGCCCATAGACAGGCGACGAACACGAATGTCTATACGTGCTTTTGCTTGGCGATCCCGCAAATTGCTAAACCACTGAGAGTAGGTTTCGGTCTGGCGAATTTCAATCATGCCTTAAGTGTATCCTATGGGATACAGAAGGACAAGCAATAAGAATAAGGTGCGTTACATTTTATGAACGCACCCTACCAGATCGGCGTGCTGCTACGCAGTGCCTTCGGCATCGCACTTAATTAAGGATAAAAACTAGGCTTTAACTTTTAAAGGAAATCTCTCAGGATTTTTAATAATTTCTTTGCTTAAATCTACATCTAAATCTGGCCAATAAAAATGATTAGGAAAAGGCTCTTGTATATTTAAAATTTTTCTAATAGTGACATCTTGAAACCAAGGAAAATCTTGATAGGAAAGAAACATTTCTTCATTGTTTGCCAGAATCCATATTCCATGGGAAGAAATATGAGTTACTTCAGCTTGAGAAGTGTTTTGTCCAAGCATTTCTAAGTTCATTTTGTCGTTCCTCAATAATAGTTTTTATCGCTTGAAGTTGTTTTCGAGATAGGTTATGATTACGAGCTAATTCAATTTGTGGTTCAAGCCAAAATTTAGCTTCCATTCTTGTTTCTTCGCGGGAAAAGAAAAAGAAGCGATAGCCATCTTCTCGGAAAACAGTTGGACTCATCATAAGTATAATCAGGATGATTGATGCTTACCTTTTGTTTATTATAGCAAATATTAAGTTAAAAATACAAGAGGGAGAAGTAAGAGCATAAAAATCCCCCTCAACTGGTCTAAAATTAAGGGAGAATGAGTTATATAAAAAAGGCAATTTAACCGAAGTTACTGGGTTCTTTTTCGGTTGAATGAGAGCGTTTTAATTTCCGTTTTAGGGTTGCACCTGCACCAAGTATTCCCAGGGAAAATAGACTTATGATTGAGGTGGGTTCAGGCACAACACGCATTTCTGCTTCCCATGTTGCTTGAAACACGCCTGTATTTACGTCATAAGTTGCTACAGGAGAAAAACGACCAACTTGGGAGTTGAGTAGCGGTGTTGATAATCCACTATAAATAGTATTTATTTCAAGAGATAAAAGATTACCATTACTTGTTTCCATAATTGCTGAACCTTCTTCAATAACTTGATCACCAAAAGGTGTCCACTTAACCTGATAATCCACAACCCGAATGATATCTAAGGGACCGTTATATGTTCCTGTAAAGTTAGCAGAATATTGCAAAAGTTGATTATTTGTATTAGAAACTTGTCCAGTTACACTGATTGTACTATTTGGAATGGAAGTCCAATTTAAAGTACGTTTCAAACTGTAGTTTCCTCCACTTAAATCAAATAGATTTTGTGCATTACCAGATTTTTCTGCCGAACTCCAGCAAATGTTTGTGATGTAAGAACTGCCAAATGCTAGTGGAGTAAAAGTTGAAGGAATCTGAGTAAAAGTTGCAGTTAGATTTCCGCCAGGACCATCGGTATTAATTTCACCTGATGCAGTCGCATTGATTGATGACCCATTAACTGTTCCTGTATATGTACCATTTAATGCCAATTGCAAGGCTTCTGCCTGACCTGCATTCAATCCTATTAAGCTAGTAGCTATTATCAATCCAAAAATACTGTTATCAAAAATATTTTTGCTGATTTTAACTTTTTGTAAATCCTGAATATTCGTAAACATAATAGTTAGCCTCTGAATTTGATATCTTTTTCCTTCGGAAATTGTATGCTCGCAAAAATTAACTGTCAAGACTTTTAAAGTTATATAAAGCGGCTCTTCGTTACTTGGTATGGTTCGATAGGGGGGCATAAATCGACTAAATCCTTATCTGGCAAGAGATTTAATTGATTAGTTCGCTCTAGATCAAAAACAATTGACAAAAATCGCCAAATATCTTTCTCTATAAGGGTTT